>JBOHWJ010000442.1:0-9386 GCA_050736495.1 Binataceae bacterium (SeqCode)
GGTCATGGCAGGGCAAAAGCGGACCAGGTTTGTTCATCGAAATTCGGCTCCCGCGCGAATCGTCTCAAAGAACAAGTATTTCCGCGAGTATCGCACTTGCGTAGACACAAATTTGCCGAAAGATGAATATCGACTCGGCTGTTACCACGTGTAAAACCGCTTCGGCTAAAATTTGTTAAAAATGTGTCAGAGTGGCGAAGACAGAGGAAGCTGGAACAGGACGTTCAAATCATCGTGAAGCCGACACGCAAGAAAAACGGCGCGGTGTTCATGATTGTCGGAAGGCGAGGGGCCTCCCAGAAGGAGAACATGCGACCGGCAGCGGGTGGCAGCGAACGTATGCTGCCACCCATTGCACCTTGGGGACGCCGATTACCGTGGCGAAGATCCTTGCGTCAGGTCTCTTTTAATTCCTCGCCCGGGCCTTCCTTTACACACGCGCGTCAGTCGTTGTCCCCATTGGCTCGCTCGGATGCAATCGGCGAATGCGTTCGTGCTCGTCATGCTCCGAGCGCTCACGCATCGACAGCGGTTCACCGAGCGGCACCACCTCCTGCAGGCTAGTCGCGTTATAGACCTCCCCGAACGAACCGTAGAAGCCGCACAGACCGGAGATCAGCGCCGAGATTCCGCCAATCAGTCCCACCACTTCGACGCCGGTGAAAAGGTTGATCGCCACCAGTTCCAGCGCGATCCACAGAAACAGCAGCGTCGCGTTGAAGGCCGCCGACTCATAGAAGGACGCGATCCACAGATAGAGTACAACGAACCCGCTGATCACCAGCACCAATGCACTGCTGACACTGAAGATGCCGGCCGCGGTCGCCGCGTGTGCACCCAGAAAGCTCAGGTTGGTCAGCCCGAGCCATCCGTAGAACACTCCAATAAAAGAGAAAGCGGTCGCGCCCAGCGTATCACCGTACGCAAACGCCCACATCCCGGCGAGCAACTCGGCGAGCCCACCAAACACCAGCGCCTGCGTGAAGTACGGCGTCCACGCGGTGCGCGCCTCGAAAATCACGGCAAACCCCAGCAGGAACGTGGTTGCCGCGAGCGCCGCCAGTCCCAGCGGGATTGGTGACGCGATTCCCTTGTCTTTACCCGGTCTAAGCATAGTTACCTCCCGGCGCATACGGCGCCAAAGATTTGGATTTCCTGTAACAGTGGATCGAAATATGGCTCTAGAATCATGAACGCCGTGACCATCTGAAAATGTCACTGGCTGGGTAGCCGATTGGTAGCCTATTTATTTAGACTGATACTTACCACGCACTTATTCAACCTATATGGGCAACCCCATTTGATCGTTCCACATGCCATCGGCGACCGGCATGCCGCTGAGTTAACGAGAATGAACAACTGAATAGTCTATAGCGACTCAGTGGAATTCACTGGCAGGCATAGATTGCGCGTTTTTCACAATTCTGAAGCGCCAGACTATAAGACTCACGGAGTGTCCGATTAAAGGAAAATTCGATTCAGGATGTCCGATAGAGAGACACATCAAGTAATACAGGATGTTGTTGAACCGCTGATTCACTGAGGAATTCACGATTCGACTACGGTCTATGTTTGGCATGAGCCGTGCACTAAAGAACTCGCAGAGCGCATAACAGCGCCAGAAAGTCCCAAGGCATCAGCGTGATACCAAGGAACTGAACATCAACGTGAAACCGCAATGAGACCGGCAGCGATCACATCCCACGGGCAAATTATAGTCGTGGTCGCCATCGCCATCAGCACCATTATCGCGGCGGTCTCACTCGCCGGCGACGTCGCGGTTTTCTACTTCAACTGGATGCAAATCCAGAAGGCCGCCGATAGCTCCGTACTGGCTGGAGCAAGCCATCTGCCGTTGGACAGCGTCGGCGCCTCGGCGACGGCGGCGCAGTACGCCACGGTCAACGGAATTCGCGGCACCGACACGGTAGCTACCGTGGTCTCAAGCGATGGGATGCGAATTTCGATGACTATCACACGGCCGGTGTCTTATTTCTTTGCTCGCGTCGTCGGGCTGACCCGAGGAATGGTCTCGGCGCGAGCCGCGGCGCTGCTGGAACCGCTGGCCACTGTGAATTCGCCTGTCCCGATCGGAATCGACTCGCGTACGGCGTACAGCTACGGCCAGCAAATACAGCTCATGTACGGCCAATACGGTGCGGGTAACTGGGGTGCGCTCGACTTTAATGGCGGCGGCGCCGGCAGTTTCGCGAATTACCTCCAAAATGGCTATGACGGACGGATTAACGGCGGCTCGTGGATATCGACCGAAACCGGGATGATGGTCGGCCCCACACGCAGGGCTTTCGAGTCACGCGTGAGCGCCGGCCAGGCGGCCGATCCGAGTGGCACTTTTGCCAGTCACACGATCAACGATCCGCGCGTTGTTACCGTAGCGATGGTCAATTACGCCAACGTGAACGGTAGCTCGCAGGTCCAGGTGATGGGTTTCGCGGAACTGTGGCTGGTCGGAATGGATAACAACGAAACCATCACCACCTACTTTATCCGGCAGGTCGGCAACGGCACGCCTAGCGCCGCAGCCGCCAACTACGGCGGATATCAACCGGTACTGGTGAATTGAGGCGCGGACGCCATGAAGTAGCCACTCCGGCGGCCAATTATGGCGGCATGGCCGAGTTAGTTAAGAGAAATCAAAAACAGAAAAACGGGCCAGTGACGGCTCAATAGGATGAAAAGCTCAACCAAGGAGGAACGGAATGGATTATCTGATGAGGATGTTCGTGAAGGTACGGGAGTTGCCGCGGGGGCAGACGATGACCGAGTACGCGCTCATTCTAGCGGCCGTCGCGATCGTGGTTTATGCGACCTACCAGGCCATGGGCTCGGACATCGGCTCGCTGGCTAACAAGGTCGATGGTTACCTTACCGCGAGCTGAGCCCGAGGGCAGCATCGACGCCGCGGAATAAATGGACGTGAAGACGGCGGCGGTGACAATGGTCACCGCCGCCGCGTCGCGTGTTCGCATCGCGCCGCGCGGCGGCGTGGAGAGAGCGTGACGCAGACGATTGAGAGCCGTGCTTTTGCCGCTTGCCGACAGTGAGGGAGCCGCGCGTGACAGTGCCGGGGTCAAAATCGGAGGGACGGCGGGGCAACGCCCTGCGCATCCAGATCGTGGGCGAAACCGAGGAGGCGCGCGTGGCGGTCATCGCGTCGCTCGCCACCGTCGGCGACCCGCCGATCGAGGTGATGGAGGTGGCGCCCAACCTGCCGGGCGAAAACGGCGCCGCCCCGATGGCCGAGCTCGCCATGGTGGTATTCAACGGCAATGAGGCGGCGGCGCTCGGCTACTTGCAGGCGCAATCGGAACGGTCGCCGCGGCCATTGCTGTTCGGCCTGCTGCCGGAACGTTCGCCGGCGCTGATGCGGCGGGCGCTGCGGGCGGGGGCCGACGAATTGATGTTTCTGCCGCTCGACCCGAGCGATATCGCGCGCGCGCTGATGAAGCTCACCGAGTCGCGCCGCAAAGAAGAACGTGCCGGCGCCGGCGGCGGCGGCTTGATCTATTCGGTCACCAGTGCTGTCGGCGGCACCGGCGTGACCAGCTTGTGCGGCAATCTGGCGCTCGCCTTGCGCTATGCCTTCGACAAACGCGTGGCGGTCGTCGACCTCGCGTTGCAGACCGGCGGACTCGGCATTTTCCTCTACCTCGACCCCGATCAGAGCATCGCGGCGCTTGAGCATAGCGTCAAGCTCGACTCCATCCGGCTCGAAGCGGCGCTCACTAAGCATGCGTCAGGTATCTACCTGCTGGCGGCACCGCGGCGCATCGAAGACTCCGAGTTGGTTTCCGATCTTACGATTGAGGCGGTGCTCAGCCTGATGCGCCAGTTGTTTGATTTCGTGGTGGTCGATTGCGGTCGCCATGTCGACGAAAACGCGGTGGCGGCGTGGGCGCGCTCCGACGAAGTGCTCTACGTGCTCGACCATTCGCTCTATGCCGCGCGCGCGGTTCATCGGTTCATGGAATTTTTCGGCCGGCTCGGTTTGCGGGAATTGGAACCGCGTTTCGTGCTCAACAAATACAACAGCCAGAGTCCTCTCCCGGTCGATCAAATCGAACGCGAGCTGCAAGGCAAAATCTTTGCGCGCATCCCGCGCGATGACCGCGCGATGGAACGTGCGGAACTGCGCGCGCAGGACCTGTGGCAGTCCTCCGGCGCCGCCCCGATGAAACGGGCGACTGAGCAGTTGGCGCGTCGGCTGACTATCCGGCGCGAGCCCGCGGCCGACACCGCGGGTGGCCTGTTTGCCCGTCTGTTCAGCGCCCTTGGCGCGCGGGCATAAAGCGGCGGCGAGTGTCGGGCACTGGCGTATGTGAAGGCCGCTTCGGTGGACATGAAAGCGGAGCATGGCGCCGGTGGTGTGGCGCCGGCGAGCGTGGGGCGAAGCGGCGGACATCATACGAGCGCGGTGCTCGTCGACGGCGTCGAAGCAGACCGTGGGCGGGAACGAGCAACAAAACAAGGACAAAGAGGATATCCGATGAGATTGGTTGACCGCCTGTCGCAACAGAAAAACGGCAATGGGGCTGAACCCGAAGTGGCTGCCTCGCTCATCAGCGGCAACGCGGTCAAACGCCGCGACGAACTCACCGAAGGCGCGCGCCGGCTTAAAATCAAAGTCCATAACCGCTTGCTCGAAACCCTCGACGTCTCCAAGCTCGACGCGCTTGAACCGGCGATGGTTTCGAGCAAAGTCACCGCCGCCATCAATGACACACTCGACGAGGAGGGCCGTCTGCTGACCGATCTCGACCGCGCCCGCCTGGTCAGCGAAATCAAGAACGAATTGCTCGGACTGGGTCCGCTCGAGCCGCTGCTCCACGACGATGAAATCACCGACATCCTGGTCAACGGCCATAACCAGGTCTACGTCGAAAAACGCGGCAAGCTGCAACGCGCGGACGTGACCTTCCAGGACAATCATCATTTGATGCTGATTATCGACCGCATCGTTTCACAGGTCGGCCGGCGCGTCGATGAAGCCTCGCCGATGGTCGATGCGCGGTTGCGCGACGGATCGCGTATCAACGCGATCATTTCGCCGCTGGCGCTTGACGGCCCCGCGCTTTCGATCCGGCGTTTCGGCAAACGCCGCTACAACATCGGGGCGTTGGTCGAAAAGGGCAGTATCACGCGCGAAATGGTCGACTTCCTCCACGCCGTCGTGCGCTCACGGCTCAACGTGCTGGTCTGCGGCGGCACCGGCTCGGGCAAGACCACCATGCTCAACTGCCTCTCCGCCTTCGTGCCGGAGGACGAGCGTATCGTCACGATCGAGGACTCGGCCGAATTGATGCTGCAGCAGCCCCACGTGGTGCGGCTCGAGACGCGTCCGGCCAATCTTGAGGGCAAGGGCGAGGTGACCCAGCGCGATCTCGTCAAGAACTGTCTGCGGATGCGCCCCGACCGCATCATCGTCGGCGAGGTGCGCGGCGCCGAAGTGTTCGACATGTTGCAGGCGATGTCGACCGGCCATGACGGCTCGATCGCGACCATCCACGCCAACAGTCCGCGCGAATCGATCGGGCGGCTCGAAATGATGATGCTGCTGGCGGGCTTTTCGATTCCGCAGCGTGCCATGCGCCAGCAAGTCGCTGCCGCCATCAACATGATCGTGCATGTCAGCCGGCTTTCGGATGGCACCCGCAGGGTCATGAAAATCTCCGAGCTGAGCGGCATGGAAGGCGAGACCATCATGATGCAGGACCTGTTCGAATTTGTCCGCACCGGGGCCGACGCCGAAGGCAACATCCTGGGCCAGTACCGCACCACGGGAATCCGTTCGGCCTACTCCCAACAGGTGGAAACCGCCGGTTTCAAATTCGCGGCCGTCAAACCGATGAGGGTGGAGGCGCGCTAGGCCGATGGATTTCCTGATTGCCAGCGGCATCTTCGCGGTGGTGATGGCGCTGATGCTGGTGCTGGCGGCCAGCGGCAACAAGGACAACGAAAAAGCCTACCAATTGTTGCAACAGGTCACCCGTGCCGGCGAGGACGATGGCGCCAATCAACTGATGCGCGTCGACCCCCGCCAGCGCGCCGACAGCGGCAGCGAAATGCTGCACTTCCTCTACCGGCTTAACCTGCTCAAGCAGCTCGAACAAAGCATGTGGCAGGCCGGCCTCTACATGCGCGTCTCCGAGATGCTGCTGGTGATCGTGATGATGTTCGGTGCCGGCCTGGCCGGCGGCGAGCTGCTGTTGGGCGATCCGACGCTGGCGCTGGGGACTGGCTGCGCGCTCAGCCTGTTGCCAATCAGCTACCTTATTTTTCGCCGCAAGCGTCGCCTGCGCGCGTTTTCCGTCCAGTTGCCGTTCGCGCTGGATCTGATCAAATCATCGCTCGAAGCGGGCCATTCGCTGTTGCGCGCCTTGCAGGTGCTGGTGCAGGAATTCAGTGATCCGATCGGCGGCGAATTCCGCACCGTGCTGGAGCAGGCGCGGCTGGGCATGCCGCTGCCGCTCGCCTTCGAGGAGTTGCTCAGGCGAGTGCCCGAAGACGACCTGCGGCTGCTGGTGGTGGCGATTAAGGTACAGAGTGAAGTCGGCAGCAGCCTCGCTCAGATTGTTGGCCGCCTGTCCGAAATCGTGCGCACCCGCCAGCGTCTCCAGCAGCAGATTCGCAGCATGACCGCGCAATCGCGCATGAGTGGCATGATTGTCGCGCTGTTGCCCGCGGTGGTGTTGTGCGCATTCAGCGTGGTGCAACCGAGTTACGCACGGATGTTGTTCCACGATCCGGCCGGTGTCACGGCATTGAAAATCGCGATCGGACTCGACTTCATGGCCTTCATCACCATTCGCCGCATTCTGAGGATGGATTACTGACGTGACACCGCTGGCCGTGGGTCTGATGATTTTTTGCCTCGTCGGCGCCGGCGCGATGGCCATCTATGTTGCGCTCTACGGCAGCCATCGCGTCCTCCAGGAGCGCTTTCAGGACATGGCGATAAAGCTGCGCCTAATGCATGGCGCCGACGAGTTCAACCATTCAGACGCGGTGCCCGAAGGCCTGACGCGGACGATCCTGCGATGGGCAACGGCGCGGATGCCACAGCCGAAGACGGATACGCCGGCGGCGGCGAAGCTGGTGACGACGTTGGTGCGCGCCGGCTTTATCCGCTCCAGCGCGGTGCGAACCTTCCATGCGATTCGCATGTTTTCGACCGTGGCGGGCGCGCTGATCGGTTTCGTAATCGGCCTGGTGCTGGTGGGACACGGCTCGAAGATGATGCTGGCGGCGGTGGCCGGCACCGGCGTCGGAGTTTATGGTCCGACGTATTACCTCAAGCGGCGCGCCGGCCAGCGCCAGAAAGCCATCTCGCGGCAGCTTTCCGATGTGCTCGATCTGCTGGTGGTCTGCGTCGACGCCGGCTTGGGACTGTTCGAAGCGATCAAGGTCGTGGGTGACGAGACTGAGCATCACGGACAGGAGATTGGCACCGAGCTTTCGTTGCTTTCCGGTGAGGTCGCCGCGGGCGCTTCGCTGGGACAGGCCTTGCGCAATCTCGCCGAGCGCACGGCGGTCGAGGATGTGAAACCCCTGGCCGCCACGCTCATTCAGAGCGAACAGCTAGGCGCGTCGATCGGACCGGCGCTGCGCTCAAGTTCGGATGCGATGCGAAGCAAGCGGCGGCTCAAGGCCGAGGAGGCCGCGCAGAAGAGCACCATCAAAATTCTTTTCCCGTTGGTGCTGTTTATCTTGCCCGCGATGCTGATTGTGATAATCGCGCCCGCTATTATCCAGGCGATGCGTACGCTCAATCCGTGACCGGGTGCTGCCCGTGCGTCGCGCGCAAGCTCGCGCACGCGTTATGCGCCGCCTTCTTTGATTGCCTTGTCTTCAGACGGTTGAGCCTTACCAACTGCGCCCTCCGCTATTCTTTTAGCCCCGCTGATGCGGCCGCGCGTTTTACGATCCTTGGGCAAGTCACAGCCGCCCGGCCGCGAGTCGGACACCGCGCGGCGCACTCTTGACGGATGCGTGTGGCAGCAACTACGGATCGATCCATGGCAGAGGAGTCCTTCGCGAAGCAGCGCGCGCTGGCGCTATGGAACGAAGGCGTCCAGCATCAAATGCAGGGCGACTTCGACGGGGCGGTCGCGCTCTACACCAAGTCGATCGAACTGTATCCGACCGCCGAGGCCTATACCTTCCGTGGATGGGCTTACCAGTTCCAGGGGCGGATCGATGACGCTATCGATGAATGCAAACGCGCGATCGAAATTGATCCCACGTTCGGCAATCCGTACAACGATATCGGTGCCTACCTGATCGCCAAGGGCCAACCCGACCAGGCGATCGAATGGCTCGAGAAGGCGAAGGTCGCGTCGCGTTATGAGCCGCGTCATTTTCCCTACATGAACCTCGGGCGATTGTACGCGGACAAAGGCATGGTGGTGCGTGCGGTCAGCGAATTCGAGCAGGCGCTCAAGATTCAGCCTGGAGAACCGGCCTGTCTGGAGATGCTCGCGCGGCTGCGCGCGATGCTCAACTGAACGTGTCACGGCGCGGCCGGAAGCGCGCGAAATTTTGCGCGCATTTCTGGAGAATTTTGCTCATGATGCCGAATGTTGGTGAACCGGCGCCGGACTTCATCGCGACCACGCACGAAGGCAAATCGCTTTCCTTGTCGAGCTTGCGCGGGCACAAGGTGCTGTTGTGGTTTTTTTTCGCGGCGAGCACGCCCGGCTGCACCGCCGAGGGTTGCGGCTTCCGTGACCATCGGAACTACTTCGAGGAAAACGATATCGTGGTGTTGGGCGCGAGTTTCGATGCGATCGAAGACAACGCCGCGTTCGCGCAAAAGCACGGCTTCAATTTTCCGTTGCTGTGCGACACCAGCCGCGAGCTCGCGCTCGCCTACGGGGCTTGCGCGGATTCCAAGGCGCGCAATCCGGAGCGTATCAGCTTTCTGATCGACGAAACGGGCATAATCGCGCGCGTCTATGACAAGGTGAATCCACGCGATCATCCGGCGCAGGTGCTGGTGGACGTGATGGGTGTATAGGCGGATCGGCTCCGGCCGGGTTCCGATTTGAGACGCGATCTCGCCGTGTTAATGACAATTCGCCAAGAATTTGTCATTCCGCATCGAAACGATTCGCCCACAAAACAAAGGGTTCATGCGATTTGGCGTTGCCGCACGATGGCCCATCGTTTGCTCATGAGGCTTGGTGCAATAACCAACAACGTAAGGGCTTCGGGGCGCAAAAATTGGATTCGGATCGAAAGGTATCGAACGGCTCATCGTCACTTTTGGAATCGGACTGCCTGGCGCATGACGACGACAAATGGCTCGACGTCGCTTCGCTGGGTATCGGCTGCGAAGAGATCGGGGGGATGGTGGTGCGATCGGC
>JBOHWJ010000443.1:0-9230 GCA_050736495.1 Binataceae bacterium (SeqCode)
GGTGGAGCAATTACGCGATCGGCCGGCGTGGACGCCGGCAGCCGCACGCGTGGCGGCGTTAGTGCTGGTTGTGGCGCTCGCGCTGGGCCATGTGCACGTTTATGATCGCAAGCCGCATGGTGCGCAGTGGCGCCAAGCGGCGGAGATGGCAGCGGCGGTGCTGAGGCCGGGCCAGCAAATCGCCGTTGCGCCTGGCTACGCCGCCAACGCTGTGCGCTACTACCTGCGCAATGGCCCGGCCGCGGACGCGCCCCGGCCGGCGAACGATGGCGATCCGGCGGCAGCGGTCGCGATAATCGCGGACCAGGGTGTTGCTTCGGTTACGGCCGCGCGGCTTCGACATGCTTACCCGCATCCGCTGGTACATCTGCGCGGACTCGTGGTGCGGCATCATTAGCGCCTGCTATCTTCTCGCAGAGTGTCGAGCCTGGCTGCCAGGCTATTCGGCGTTTCCCCCCATCCGAAAGTGCCCCCTCGAACGCGAGCAGCGACGGCAAAGTCCGCTCCATCAACGAAGCGATCGCGTTCGCGGCGTATCACTAGTCAGCCGCTCGATCGAATGGCGCACCGGAGTCGGCACACCGATTCGGTCCTTCGCGACTCTTACGATTGCGATGGACAAGGCGGCGATCGCTGCGCCCGCAATCATGTCGACCAGGTAATGTCCGCCTGCGGACGGCAACGACAACAGCATCAGGATATTCAACAGCGCGATCGGGATGCACGAACGCGCTGGCGGACGGTGCGCATAGATGAAAAGAATCGCGAGCGCGGCATGGAACGACGGCATCGTGACGATGCCCTGCATCTTGGGGAGTACAAACCGCGACGCTGTGCCGGAGCGAAGCGCCAATAGATCGGGCAGGTAACCGGGATGCAAGCCGCGGAAGTAGACTTTGGCGCCGAGGGCGGGAAGTAGGCCCGAGAGAACAGACGTTATCACGAGCGACACGAACGCGGCGAATAGCAATTCGTGATTCAGCTCAGGGCGTTCGATGTGTGACAGATAGATGATCGAAAAGATGATCTGCGGAAGCAGGCTGCTGTAAGCCACCTCGAGCAAATACTTAAGCGGCCGATGTGCCGCGATCAGACTTAACCACGCCGGCCAGTCGAAACCGAGCGCCGCGTCCATCCGCGCAAAGCGAGCGTCCCATAGCGGCATCCGCAGGTCCGCCATAAGGTAGGTGAAGACGACTCCGACGGCGGAAAAAGCCAGCCAGAGTGCGGCATAGTGCGCGGTGTCAGCCAAGCGGCGGCTGCGTCCGGTGATTCCGTAAAAGAGACTGATCGACCCGAGAAAGGCCACGGCCACGATGACGGATGTCCAATCGACGAACGTCAGGCCATCGTGATTCGCTAAAATCCAGTCAATGATACCCAGCGCGACGATCGGTGCCCACGCAATGAAGGACCGCGAAATTAGCGCCGTGGTGGACGCGATCGGGACGACAGGCCGGGCAGTTGGACTGGACGTGTCACGTTGATCTTCCGGTGCCAAGCGCTCGCCTGCCGCAATCTGAGGCGATTGTACGGGAGCCGAAAGTTCCGTCGCGTCCTCGTAAGTTTTGGCCCTTTTCGACACGCTTGCCAGCGTGACAGAACGCCACAAGATTCGGTAGGCGTTTGGCGGCAGTGCTCGATGATCGAGTCAGGCGACGCCCGGTTGCATTTGACCTAGCGCCTCGGCTGCGGCCATGAATTCCCGATATCGTCTCCAGCGGCAGGTTTCCCCATCGGCGGTAGTGAGCGGTCTGGCAAGTCCGCGCATGCGGATGGCATACTGTGAAATTCGCGCGGAGAGGTGGCCGAGCCCGGCTTAAGGCGCACGCCTGGAAAGCGTGTAAACTCGAAAGAGTTTCGGGGGTTCAAATCCCCCCCTCTCCGCCACGCATTGCGCTTGCCCCCCACCGTCTCCGGGCTTGACCATGAGAACGCGCTGGCGGCGCATACCAACGCGGCAATTTTGCGGTGATGCTCGACGCCCACGCCCGTCTCTTACGCGCCGACAATGCGTCCTTTGGCGGCGGATGCGGTCCGCAGCGAATCGGTCGCCTGAATCTCATCCGGTAAGATTCGCGTCGAGACCCTGTATCGACCAGTTCGCTAATTTGGATTTGGCAAGCGCGGAATATCGAGATCGGCGTTCGGGATTTCGAAGGCGTGCCATGGCGCACGCTCACGCAGCCGCGGTGTTCAATAGCAAGATATACCGCATATGATTGCAATTACTTTGCCCTGATAACTCGTTCATGGTGGTTGAATGTACTTAGTGCCACCGCAGCGTTACTGCATAATGTTATGCGCGATCGCATTACGGTTGATGTCTTGCAAATTTATATTAACATTACGGCACGTGAACGCATTCGAACAGCGGATAGCATGACGCAGTAACAGTGAGCATCCATATGTCCTGAGATGTTTCTGTTATTAACGAAACGCGCCTGTTCACTTATCTCGATTAACATCAGGCAATGCGTGTTATGGGCACAGTCGTGCGCGGCTAGGGGGGAACACATCCTCGTGGCGTGGCTCCTCGCGCATCCCTGTATTTTGTAAATGTTGCAGTGACAGATCAGACGCCGCAGGCGTTTCCCACGCGCCGTGATTCAAGCGATCGCCGAACAAATATCAACGAATTCCGCGTTCCGGAACTGATGGCACAAAGCTTGCGCTAACACTCGTCCGGTCGAGTCTGCAGCCTTCGATTAGCCGCAAGGAGCCGGGTGACGCGGATCACAAGCAAATCAAGTCAGCGCACACACGGCTCACTGCCGGATAACCATTCAACTTTCGCCATGGCCACGGACGCCGAGGTGATGCGCACACTACCCCAACCCCAGGATGGCTTGGCAGCGAGAGTCTTACGAATGATGGGGCGCGGCTCTTGGCTGGCCACGGCGGGATTCGCGGGCCTCTTCGCCGTGCTTATCTGTGGATGTGCCGCGAACAACGCGGAGCAGAGCGATTCGCCCGCCGCCGTTGGCCAGGCGAACACGGGCATGTCGGCCGAACAATGTCTCGCCAACGGCGCTATCCAGCGCGCGGCGACGACGGATCAACAGGGCTACGTGCTTCAGCCGGGCGATACGCTCGATATCAGCTTCTACCTCAACTCCGAGTTTAACGACGAAGTAACGATACGTCCCGACGGCAAGGTAACGCTCAGGCTCGTCGGTGACATCCGGGCGGCAGGACTCACGCCCGAGCAATTGGCCGCAAACCTGAACAAGGATTACCTGAGTGAGCTGCGCGATCCCGGAGCGGTCGTCCACGTCAAGAACATGCCCAGCCGGGCGGTGTTCGTGCAGGGCCAGGTGAGCAAGCCGGGGTCGTTCCAGCTCGACCCCGGAATGACGGCGTTGCAGGCAATCGCCGACGCCGGCGGTCTGACCGAGGACGCCAACAGTTCGGCGGTTCTGATCAGGCGTGACGCCTGTGGCATTCCACATGGGATCAAGTTCGATTTGTCGAGTGCCCTCAAAGATCCAGGCAAGGGCGAAGATGTCGCGTTGATGCCACGCGACATCCTGGTGGTGCCGCGCAGCGGGATCGCGAACGTGAATCTGTTCGTCAAGCAGTACATACGCAATGTGTTACCAATTCAACCATACATAGGTTTGCCGCTGTAATAGGCAGTTGCGTAACGGGCTGAATGTTCAAGCGGTGTTGACTGAACGGAGTGGCCACCCACACGTCCCGGTAGTGACTGACGGTTATCCCCGATGAATCGACGAGACATCAATTACTGGATCGAAATGGTTCTTCGCCGGAGAAAGATCGCGATCAGGGCGGGAGCCGTGGTCTTCGGCCTGATTGTCCTGGGTACGTTCCTGTGGCCGCCGGTGTACCAGTCGACCGCCAAGATTCTGGTGCAGGATAATCGCGCGCAATATCTCGTTTCTTCCGCCCTCAAGGACGGCAACACCCCCCAGAATGCCGCGATAATCGCCAACCCGGTGAGCGAAGAGGATCTCAATTCGGAGTTGGAGCTGCTGACCAGCACCCACTTGATTGAGCAGGCCATCGCGAACATACCGATGCCGTTGCTTTACGAGGGCCCGGCCGAGCAGATGATGAGTACGGTGTCGAGCGCGGTCAACTTGCCTTCGGTCGGTTACCACCTGATGCATGAAACACCGAACCTGACGCCGCGCGATCTCTGGGCGATAAAGCTCGAACACCACCTTGACTCCGCGGTGCTCAAACGTTCCAACGTAATCGAGGTGAGCTTCCGCGCGCACGACCCGAAATGGGCCCAGGATTTTCTCCAGCGACTGATGAATGAGTACCTCGCCTACCATGCGCGGATCTCGCACGATCCGGAGGCGCAGAAATTTTTCGCACAACAGGCCGAAGCGCTGCAAAAGCGGCTGTACGCCTCCCAGGAGAATTTGCGCGCGTTTGAAGTCGCCAACGGTATCACCGACCTCGACGCGCAGCGCCAGGCATTGGTCCAGCGGCTGTCCGATCTCCAGATCCAGCGCGCACGCAACGGCGCCCAGCTTGCTTCAGCGCACGAGCAGGTAACGGCGCTCCAGGCCCAGGTCAACGGCACCTCACAGCGCATCGGCGAGGAAGAGAAATCGGTGCAGGACCTCGCCCTGTCGCAACTTAAGCCGCAGGTAGCCGAGCTCAAGGCGCAACGCGCTGAACTGCTCACTCGTTATCAGCCAACCAGCGAGAAAATGAAGGAGATCGACGCCAAACTGACGGCGGCCGAGAAGATCCTGAATCACGAAAACCGTCTCGTCGTTCAGGAGAGGAGCACCAACCTCAATCCCGTGTGGGTGACGCTCGAACAGAATCTCGAACAGGCCAAAACCAGCAATGCGGCGGGCAGTGCGACCGCGACCGCGCTCGCCAACGAGATCAATCAGGCACATGCCGAACTCATCCAGATGGACAACAACGCGGTCTCGATGGAACGGCTCCAGAGCCAGGTCAACACCGACCAGGAGGCCTACCTGTCGTTTGTCCGAAAGAGTGAAGAAGCGCGGACCGCGCAAGGCCTGAACCTCAACAAAATTCTCAACGTGAGCATCGCGCAGCCGCCGACCGAACCTCTGCGCCCGATCTTCCCGATTATCTGGCTCAATCTGATCGCGGGTATGGTTCTGGCGGCCGGTGCCGGCCTTGGCGCCGCCTACTGGGAGGAGGAGCGGGATCCGAAAATCTATTCAGCCGCCGCGATATCCGATGTCAGCGGTGGCCTCAACACCATCGCGGTGCTGCACGAGCAGGTGTAGAGACGACCATGTACTATCAGCATTTCGGTCTGACCGCGCCGCCGTTCCAATTCACCCCATCGCCTAAACTGCTCTACATGAGCAAGGCGCATCGCGAGGCATTGGCCGCGCTCGAATGGGGACTGTTGCACGAGCCGAGCGGCTTCACCTTGCTAGTCGGTGAGACCGGAAGCGGAAAAACCACGCTGGTGTGCGCACTGTTGATGCGCAATTACGATTTGGTCCGCACAGCCTACGTCGCCAACCCCAAGCTCGGTTTCGATGAGATGCTTAGCGTGATCATGCGCCAGCTCGGAATCGAATCGGGGCCAGGGCGGCTACAGACCATCGACGCTTTCAATTTTTATCTGGGCCGCCTCAAGGAGGGTGCGCGGGTGGTCGTCATCGTCGACGAGGCGCAGGGGCTGAGCGACGAGGCGCTCGAGGAATTGCGGCTCTTTTCCAATGCGGGCCAGCGCGAGGAGAAGCAGCTCCATTTCGTGTTGGTCGGGCAGCCGGAACTGATGCGCCGTCTGAAATCGCCTGCGCTGCGCCAGCTCAACGATCGGGTGGGTGCCCGCGCGATGCTCAATCCGCTGGAGCGCGAAGAGGCTTTCGCCTACGTCGACTACCGTCTTACGGCGCATGAAGGCAGCGCCTTGCAGATTTTTCAGCGCAACGCGCTCGAATATCTCATCGACCATAGTGGCGGTATCCCGCGCCGTATCAACGTGTTGTGCCATAACGCGATGTTGCTGGCTTATTCGTCCGGCGCCAGGAAAATCGAGTTGACCGCCGCGCGCGCGGCGGTCACCGAATACGAAGACCTGTTCGCTACGGCGCGAAAGTTCAAACCGTCCAGGGCGACGGCAAGATCGGCCGGCCGTTACGGGCGGATATGGCTGGGCGGCGCCGCCGTGGTAGCGGTCGCGGTTGCGGCCGCGGGCGCGGCCTCGCTATGGTCCGCGTCCGGATCGCATCCCGACGAACCGCTTACCAGGATGTCAATGGACGCTTCATCGGCGTCGGCCGGCGCGGACAGCGCGGAAATCTGGAACAAGGCAAACGCCGCGGTGGGCTCCATCAGCGCCCTTTCCGCCAAGGTTCCGGCGGCGCATTCCTCGAGCCCGATCGCGGTTGGCGCCGGCAATGCGAAATCTGCCAGCGCCAACACCGCGACGGCAAGGCCTTCCAGCGCAGCGGATGTGGCGCGGGTTGACGCGACCGCGGTCTCGCCGGCCGATCCTCCGGCGCGGGGCGGCCCGGCCACGACGCCGCGCGCTATGGAGGCGGCCCCCTCAATCGCCGACGCGGCGTCTTTGAATGATCCGGCCGACGGTGGCCATGGCAAGCGCAAGATACGGGTCAGGTACGGCGACACAATGGTTGAAATCGCAATCAGGTATTTGGGCGGGCAGGGCCAGCTCAACAGCCTCATCGATGCCAACCCACAGCTCGCGAACATTAATCAAATCTATCCGGGCCAAGTTATTTATCTCCCTGCCCGCAACACGTCAGCGCGCCAGGAGTAACTTCGTGAGCAAGTACTACGACGCGATCCGGCGAATAAATCCCGATCCGCACGAAGGCGACGGGAACTCGCAATCGCGCGGCGATTTCCGTCCGGACGAAGCCCTACGCTCATCCGAACGGTCGCGCCCGGCCGAAAAGTTTCGCCCATTCGAGGAACCGCACCTATCCGCGAATCCGGCTCCCCCCGAGGACGCTAATTTTTTCGAGGACGCGGGCTTGTCCGAGGAACCGCAACCGCTCGGGAATACCTACCATCGCAGAGGCGAATCGTCTGCGTCGACGGCCGTGATGCCGTTGCCGGTGGTGCCGGTGGCGCTCAGCGCGGTCGCGCGGGCGGCCGAGATTCGCCAACTCAGCGAACGGCTGGCACCACTCGCCGTGGTGGACAATTCGATGCGGCTGCTAGTGAGCGGATGCCGCCGCGGTGACGGCGCGTCGACGGTGGCGTCGGCGCTGGCGCTGGACCTGAGCCAGCGGATGGCTCTGCGCACGTTGCTGATCGACGCGCACCTGCGCAGTCCCATGCTCCATCGGATGTTCGGAGCGACGGTGGCGAAGACGCCCGAACTTTTGCTCGACGGTTCCTTGCAGTTGCGCTCCACCGGATGGCCGCGGCTCGAACTTGCGACTTGCTCGCTGGCCGCCGGCGAGGAAGGGGGCAAAGACCTGGTCGAGGAATTCGAAACTCTGCTGGCTCACTACCAGGCGACCGTTATCGACTTGGGCGTCACGCGCCTTGACGCGCGGATGCTTTCACTGGCGCGACCGCAGGATCCAATCCTGCTGGTGGTGCGTTACGGCCACACCGAGCGCCGGGAACTGGCAACCGCGACCGCCGCCTTGCAGGCGGCCAATCGCGCAGTCGCCGGCGTAATCCTCAACGCGGCAACCGATGTGGTTGCCAAGACACTTGGGAAGCACTTCACGCAATGAGTGACGTCGCACATTTGGACAATGTTGGCCGGCCACTTCAGCCGGCGGGGTCGAAGAACGGCAGCACAGCGACTGACGCGGGTTTGAACGGCCTTGGGGTAGTGGGGCTCGGTTATTGGGGACCCAACTGGGTGCGCAATCTCTACCAGTCGCGCCGCACGCGCAAGGTGGTGGCTTGCGACCTCGACGCCAAGCGGCGTCACCATATCGCGGATCTCTATCCCGGGGTTGAGACCACCGAAAGCTTCCAGAGCCTACTCGAAGATCCGGAAATCGACGGGCTGGTGGTGGCGACCCCGGTAAGCACTCACTATCGCCTCGCGTTGAGCGCGCTTCGCGCCGACAAATCAGTTCTGGTCGAGAAGCCGCTGGCGATGTCGCGGAGCGACGCCGCCAACCTGGTGCGGCTGGCGCGCGACCGCGGGCGCACTCTGATGGTCGGCCACACGTTTCTCTACAGCTCCCCGGTGCTCAAAGTGGGCGACCTTATCAGGACGGGCGAACTGGGCGACGTGTTCTATATCAGCTCGATCCGTGCAAACCTCGGACTTTTCCAGCATGACGTCAACGTTACCTGGGACCTGGCGACCCACGACATCTCCATCATTCTGATGTTGATGGGGCGGATGCCCGACCAGGTGAGCTGCCAGGGCCAGAGCCATTACCATCCCGGAGTCGAGGACGTGGCCTTGCTCACGCTGCGTTTTGCCCACGACGTTATCGCCTTTATCCACGTAAGCTGGCTTGACCCAAACAAGATTCGCCGCACGACCATTGTCGGATCGCGCAAGATGCTGGTGTACGACGACACTGAGCCGCAGGAAAAAATCCGTATCTACGACCGCGGCGTCAACGTTCAGCGTTACTATGACACTTTCGGCGAGTTCCAATTCTCCTATCGCTACGGCGACATCCAGATACCGCGGATCGAGGAGACGGAGCCACTGCGTTCCGAGTGCGACCATTTCATCGACTGCATCAAGAGCGGACTTACGCCCACTACCGACGGGCTGGATGGGCTGCGCGTGGTGAGCGTGCTGGAGGCGGCGAATGTATCGCTGCGCGAAGGCGGCCGCGCTGTGCCGGTTAACTGTCCGCTGGAGTGAGTGATTATGGCCGCAGGGGTCGGGTTTCCACCATACGCGTGCGTGGCGGACGACGTTCGCATGGGTCCGCGCGTTCGCTTGGCGTCTTTCATCAACCTTTATGGATGCGAGGTCGGCGCCGACACGCGCCTGGGTGCGTTCGTCGAGATACAACGCGGTGCACGCATCGGTGAGCGCTGCAAAATTTCGAGCCACACCTTCATCTGCACGGGAGTCATAATCGAAGACGAGGTGTTCGTCGGCCACGGCGTCATCTTCATCAACGATCGTAATCCGCGTGCGACCAACCCCGGCGGCGCGCCGCAGGCCGAGGGCGACTGGCCGCTCGAAAGGACGGTCGTACGGCACGCCGCATCCATCGGCAGTGGCGCGGTTATCCTGTGCGGGATCGAAATTGGCGAGGGCGCCATGATCGGCGCGGGTGCAGTGG
>JBOHWJ010000444.1:0-3821 GCA_050736495.1 Binataceae bacterium (SeqCode)
TTGCCACATAGTCTTGACGCTGAAAAGGCCAGATTCTTCGCACGCGAGAGGCGTCGGCGGCGCCTATGTGCTCCCGGACAAAATCTAGCCGAACTCAGGCGGCGCGGGACCGGTATCTCTGTGGCCGGCGGCCCCAGCGTCGAGCTTCCAAGTTGGATTATTAGTGCATCGATAAGAATATATTAGGTTATTACGGCAACCGAGAGCGCTCAATGATACAATTAATGCAAAGAGAAGCGACTAAGCCGGTTGCGGGCAGACAACGGCTTGTTACACCAGAAGGCGCATTGGTTGAACAAAATAAAATGGCTTCAGGGCTGACTTGACTTCATAATCCCGCCAGTGGTAAAACCCGTGTCGTTTAGCGGTCTAATCCCGCATGCGGAGTCTGCTGAGGCGCTCTGCCTGATTCTGGTGCATCTGGAGCTGACGCCACCCGGGCGGCCGCTGTTTAATAATGGCTCGGCGAGTTTGGCCAACGCGGACTTAGTCGCCAGGAAAGCCGAGTTACGGGAGTGCGGACGCTTTAATCTGGTTCGGATGCTATAGCCCGTCAAAATGGGATCAAGTTGCGCAGAGAGGGATATGCGATGAAGGCTCGATGGACGATTTTGCTGTCGGCGATGTTGACTTTAGGGCTGAGTGCACCGGCTTTCAGTGCCAGTGTCTGTGGCGTAGCTCGCGACGCGCAGGGACAGCCGGTCAGCGACGTTCAGGTTACGGTCAAGAATGCGGCTGGACAGATTGTCGGTCAGGCCACGACTGGAGCCAATGGCAGCTACAACATTGATGGGCTCGACGCCGGCACGGTTGACCTCTTCGCGACTCCGGGATCGGCTAACTTTAAGAATGGATCGGGCGTGTTGGCGCTCAACAGCACTGGCGGCACGGTAAATTGGAATATGTCCAACTCGGCGCCCGCGCTTGCAGTTCAGGGCGGTACCTGCGCGGATCCGTCTGCGGGGTTGAGCCCCTTTGCGCAGGTTTCGGTGGGAGTGCTGGGACTGGGTGCGTTGACAATCGCTGGGGTTACCACCGCATACCTGGCAACCGACCAGGGCGATTCGGAGGGGCAGCATCATCCGCATCATCCGATAAGTCCCTCTTTCTGATCCGAATCTGGCCTCAGTCTAGCTCCATGCCGGCGTATGATGCCGGGATGGAGCGGGATCCGCTGAATCTTTGTGGGATGGTTTTCTCAGCAATGTCTCAGAGATGACCGTTCGCAGTTCGAGCGTAAACCTACCTTTTGTTAAATCTGATAAGCCATTTACGCGGCGTGCAGGCGATGCGGGAGCTTGGGCTGGTGTGCGTCGCGGGCGTGCTCGCACTCTGCATCGGATGCGCGCCCACCGGCGCGATGCGCGTCAACGCGGCGCAAGCGGCCGCCGAACCTGGGAATAACGACTCGGCCGGCACGGCCGCCGCGATGGACGTCACCAGTCCGCAGGATCTCGCCAGACTGAACAAGCTGTGGAGCGAGCGCACCGCTTCGAGCAATGGCGCCAGCGATTATCCGATCGGACCTGCCGATATCCTGTCGATTGCGGAGCCGGATATTCGGGACATGAATTCCACCGTGCGCGTTTCCGCGCTCGGCACTATCGATCTCCCGCTGGTGGGACGCTTACGGGCCGCCGGACTGACTGAAGCTCAACTCGAGCAGGAGCTTAATGACAAGCTCCAGAAGTATATGTTTCACCCACAGGCGACGGTTTTCGTCAAGGCCTATCGCAATCGTCAGGTTGCGGTGGTGGGTTCGGTCAACCGTCCGGGGTTGATTACCTTGATCAGTCCTTCGGAAACGCTGCTCGATGTCATAACCCGGGCTGGCGGATTGAGTCCGCAGGCAGCCGACCAGGTGGTTTTGATACCGTCCGAATCGGGTAACGAGCATCTGGTCCAGCAAATTGCGCAAGTCGCATTGCCGGCGGCACCGGCGGGCGCCGGCGGGCAGGCCAGTTCTTTCCGCGCGGTCACCGATTCGGACTCCGCGGCGCACCCGGCCGACGGCGCATCAGCGGACGCCTCCTCCGCCGACGCGGCGGGCGGCGGTGCATCAGCCGCGGACGGCATGGCACGCGTGAACCAGCCGATCGGACCCAGTCAGCCGGTACCACCGGGTGCCGCCCGCATGGCGTCCAAGGTTCAGTCCGCACAACCAGCGCCGGCGGACGATGCGGCGGCCAACGCCTTGGCAATTCTGCCCACCAACGCCCGTCCAGTGACCATCAGCCTCAAGAGCACCTCGCTCACCGGGGCCGGGCGCTTCATGAATCTGCCCGTGCGGCCAGGCGATGTCATCGTCGTGCCGGGCGGCGGCAACGTGATGGTAGTCGGCTGGGTGCAGCATCCGGGCTATTTCCAGGTCGGTTCCGGACTCACCGTGCTAGGTGCGATTGGCGCGGCGGGCGGGCCGATGTACGCGGCGAATACCAAGGACGTGACGCTCATCCGCAGCGAGCCCAATGGCAAAAAGCTCACCGTCGCGATCAACCTCGAAGACATTTCAGACGGCAAGGAGCAGGATCTTCCGGTCAAGGCCAATGATGTCATCGATGTACCTTACTCGGAGTTGAGGATTGGTCCTTATATTTTCTACAACGTCATTTCGCGCATGGGCGTGATGGGGCCGGCGATACCGTATTAGCCATGGAACCGTCACGTTATTTCATCCGGCGCAGCGCCTTCCCGGAGCAGGCGATCGAGACCGAAGCGTCGCCCGCGTACCCTGACGAAAACGAAGCGCTGATCGACGTGCGGGCGTATTGGCGCGTGGTGCATAAGCATCTGCGTCTGGTGGCCGCGGTGTTTCTCGCCCTGGTGATGCTGACGGCGTTGCACGTGATGACCGAGACCCCGACCTACACCGCCGAGACCACCATCCTGATTGAACCCAATGCCCAGCAGGGCGCTGATACCCTCGAAAGCCTGGTCGAACTTGAAACGGCGGCGGCCAACAGCGATCAGTATTACGCGACGCAGAGCGCCATCCTGCAAAGCAGCAATCTTGCCGCGCGTGTCATCCGCACCCTTGGACTCGCCGACGATCCGGTTTTCGCCGGAAAGAGGGCGGCGCCAGGAGCGCTTGACCAGCTATGGTCGAAAATGCGGATTAAGCTCGAAGAGTTGTTGGGCTCGGCGCCGGCCGTTCCTGATGCCGCGGTGGCCAAGGCGCGGACACCTACATCGGACCTCGACGGCGAGGAGGCGCAGGTTCCACTCAGCCTGATCCATGAATATCTGGGTGACTTGCAGGTCCAGCCGGTCAAGGACACCTCGCTCATCAAGATAGTTTTCAGCACGCCGGACGGGGCGCTTTCGGCGCGGCTGGCTAACGCTCACGTGCAAGCTTACGTGCATCAGCAGATCGAGATGCGCAGCGAGTCGAGCCAGAGCGCACAGCGTTTTCTGCAGGACAAGCTAGTCGAGATCAAAGAGCAGCTCGAACACTCGGAAGCGGCGCTGAACGACTATCGGCGCGCCAAGGGCATCATTCCCGGCCTGATGTCGCTCGATGGCAAGGACGCGGTCGTGCTCGACCGCCTGTCCGATCTGAGCAAGGACTTGACTGAAGCGCAGGTGGCGAAAATCGGTCTCGAGGCGCAGCTCCAACTCATCCAGAAGCATCAATACACTTCAATGCCGGCGGTGTTGAACGATACCGTGGTCCAGGAACTGAACAAGCAGCTCAATGCGCTTTACGCCGAACAGGCTGGCATATCGACGCAGTTCAAGCCCGACTATCCGCCGCTGGCACGGCTGCAGGCGCGCATTCGCGAAGTGCAGGGCGCACTCGCCACCGAGATCAACACGGTCGT
>JBOHWJ010000445.1:0-3098 GCA_050736495.1 Binataceae bacterium (SeqCode)
CGTCGAGGCCGATGGCGTGGCGCGCGTGGACTTCGGCAAGGTCGGGCCGGATGCGATCGAGGTCGACTTCGTGCGCGTCGGCGCTTTCCACCAACTCCACCTCGGACTCCTCGATGAAGAGCAGCGGATAGCCGTCGAACACCGCGTTGCCCGCGACGACCGCTATCCGCCGCACGACACCGCTCACATGAGCGTGGATGACATGCTCCATCTTCATCGCTTCCATGATGAGAAGCTGCTCGCCGGCCCGCACCACATCGCCCTCGCGCACATCGATCGAAACAATGGTGCCTTGCATCGGCGCCGCCACCGCGACCGTGCCGTCCGGCCCGGAGATTTCGTGGGGTGCGATGAGCGCGGTGGCGCCGAGCGCTTCGGCCACCTCCGGCACGCCGCCATTGGATTTGCCGTGAACGAGTATGGCAAGCGGATCGCGCCCGTCTATCCTGGCTCCGGCCAACCGGCCACCGGCCGGGCGCGGCGCGCCGGCGGATTGCAAGGGAGCGGCCTCCGTGGGCGCGGGCTGGTCGAAAAACAGCCGCCGATGATTCGAGTTCGTGGCGGCGGCCAACTCCGCAATATGGTCCTCGACGAAGCGCGTATATATGTCGTTGGCCGCAAACGCCGGATGGCGCAACAAGCTCTGCAGGAAACCGATATTGGTCGATACGCCCACGATCTTGAATTCGCACAGTGCGCGATACGCGCGCGCGACCGCGTCGGTATAATCCGCCGACGGTGAATGCACGACGAGCTTCGCCAACAACGAGTCAAAGCGAGGGTTGGTCGCATAGCCGGCGTAAGCGAAGGTGTCGACGCGCAGGCCGGGCCCCGAAGGCGGCTCGAACGCGGTAAGGATCCCGCCCGAGGGCTTGGCGCTGCCGTCCGCGCCCATCGATTCCATGTTGATACGGGTTTGAATCGCGAAGCCGCGCGGCGCCGGTATATCGGCCTGTCGCAAGCCGAGTTGCGCCAGCGAGCGCCCGGCCGCCAGTTGCAGTTGAGTCTTCACGAGGTCGATGCCGGTCACCGCCTCGGTCACGGTATGTTCGACCTGGAGGCGAGGATTTGTCTCTATAAAGGCGTACGCCGTCTCATCGCCCTTGGCGGCCGCGTCGACCAGGAACTCGAAGGTGCCGAGGCTGTCGTAGCGCACTTCCTTGGCCATCCGCACCGCCGCCGCCAAGAGGCGATCGCGCAGGTGCGGCGCGAGTCCTGGACTCGGCGCAATCTCGATCACCTTTTGGTTGCGTCGCTGGATACTGCATTCTCGTTCCCATAGATGACTGACGGCGCCGGAGCCGTCGCCAATAATCTGCACTTCGATATGGCGCGCACGTGGCATCAGCTCCTCGACGTAAACCTCGCCGTTGCCGAAGGCCGCGCGCGCCTCGGATTGGCAGCGGGTGTAGGCTTCCTCGATTTCCACGGCGCGATAGACGGCGCGCATGCCGCGGCCGCCGCCACCGGCGATCGCCTTGATCATCATCGCGCCGCCACCGAGCGACGCCAAAAACTCCCGGGCCTCGTCGAGACTGGTCGCCGAGGCCGTGCCGCGCAGCACCGGCACCGCCAAACGTTCCGCCAGCGCGCGTGCGCGCACCTTGTCACCGAAAAGCTCGAGCACCTCGGCGCGCGGACCCGTGAAGATTATTCTTTCCTCGGCGCACCGCCGCGCAAAGGCGGCATTCTCGCTGAGAAAACCATAGCCGGGATGGATCGCATCGCATTCGGCCGCCTTAGCCACGGCCACCATCTGTTCGATATCGAGGTAGGCTGCGGCGCCGGTGCCGCGCAGTGCGCGCGCCGCGTCGGCCTTGCGCGTATGGAGTGAGTTGGTGTCGTCTTCGGAATAGACGGTTACTGTGCGGATATCCATTTCGGCGGCGGCGCGTATTATGCGAATGGCGATTTCGCCGCGGTTGGCGACCAGAAGACTCTTCGGAATCATGACTGCTGCAGTTGCCTCTCTGTTTCCTGTGCGCAAAGCATCGGATTTTTCGCTTGATTCCACCAGTAAAGCAAGTTGCCCCCGCTACGTGAAAGCGGCGCGGCGCCCGCAAATCGAGCGGCTCATCGCGGCTGGCGCCGAGCCTCTCGCCGCATGCCTGATGCCTTTTGCTGCTGCGCGGGCTATTTGTGGCATCCGCGTGGGCAACGTGCGGCGGTACAAAGCCTCAATCCGCGCTCGCGCATCAGTTTCGATTGCGGTTGGCCCGGAATGAACTCGACGCGGATCTTACCATCGGCGTCGAGATCGCCGAGCCAGAATCTTGCCAAACCCAGGAAGGCGGCCGGCGCCGTGGCCTGCGGTCCCGGATGAAGCGTCACCTTTTCAAACGGGGCGAAACGGGAGCCCGACTGGATTCCAATTGACGCCACACGCGCGGCCGAGAGACCCCGGCGGTGGCGGCGACACTGACGCGATGGTCGCGAACGGGTGCGATCAGATTGACCAGGTAGAAGGGCAGCGGCCGTGTCAACTCGACCGTTAGCGAATCGCCGTCGGCGGAAAGCCGCACTTGTTTG
This sequence comes from Binataceae bacterium (SeqCode), assembly GCA_050736495.1. Classification (GTDB taxonomy): domain Bacteria; phylum Desulfobacterota; class Binatia; order Binatales; family Binataceae; genus JBOHWJ01. Next base: position 2,530 of record JBOHWJ010000445.1, read on the forward strand.
ACCTCGCCCGGCCGGATCCCGTTGAGGCTTGCGTAAGACCGTGCGATTCTGAGCGCGGTCGCGGGCTCCGCTGGCAGGTAATTCGATCCGGCCAGCGCGGCGGCGTCGGCGGCCTTTTGCAATTCGACCCAAGTGCGGTTAAAGCGCACCACCGCGATGACCGTGTCGATGATCGTGGCGCCGATGAGCACGATAAGCACGATTGACGCAACTCCCGCGATGTTCCGCGTGCGGGACCGTCGCCTGGTCTTCATGGAATTGTGACCGCGAATGTTACTCCGGTTACACGGGGCTCCTCGATCGCCATCCGCACCTGGCTTTGACCGTAATCGCCGGCGCGGCGGCGCTTTACCGCGCCACTGTTTGTACGACAATTCGCCATCGGATGTCACGCATCGTGTTTTGCCAAATTATAGCGGATGGCCGGCTGATTTGGCCTGAGAGACGCCAGGCGTGGCTTACAGTGAATGCCGGCATTGCGCAACTTGCCGTTAGCTTGGCTAGATGGCTGCGAGAAGGAATCGTAATGGAGTCCGAAATCGAATTTGATTATGTCGCGATCCCAGGCC
>JBOHWJ010000446.1:0-3782 GCA_050736495.1 Binataceae bacterium (SeqCode)
CCCTTAAGCGTGCGTCCTTCCCATTGGGTGAAGATGTCGCGGCTCTGGCCGGTGGCTTCGTTCCAATAGCACAGAGTGCGGCCGCTGATAACGAGGCCGCCGCCTTCGTTGAGCGCGATACCGCCGACCCCCTTGCGTTTGGGAACCAGCGTCTCGATTTTTCCATCGGGGTTGCGCCGATAGACACCACCATTGGGAACGTCGCTGAAATAAAGCCGGTTTTGTTCGTCGACTCGTGGACCTTCGAGCAGTCCGTAGCCGCTTGCCAGCATTTCGAGCGCCATCGCATGAATCCTCCATCGCGGGATTTACCACGATTCGCCGCGACATATCCACGGCGCGCCGCAATTACGGACGCGCGCGATATCGCGGCGAGACGTAAAACTGAGCGAGGTGGCGCGGCCGTATCGGAAAGCGGCGCCGTCAGATTACCTGTTTGTCGCGCAATGTGGCGAGTTGCGCCGGATCGTAGCCGAGCAGTTCGGCCAGCACCGCGTTGGTGTGCTCACCGAGTTGCGGCGCGCGTGTGTTGGGTGCGCCGCCGGCGCCGGCGCTCTTGAGCGGCGAGCCCGGTACGATAAGCCCGTCGAAATTTGGATGGTCGGCGTGCAACACCATTTGGCGCGCCATGAGATGGTCGTTGTGAGCGACTTCCTCCACGTTCGCGATCGGCGCGCATGGCACGTTGGCCCGCTCCAACTGTGCGAGCCAATATGCGCGCGGACGGGCTGCGAAGTGGCGCGCCAGAATCGGTTCAAGTTGCGCATGATTGGCGGTGCGATCGGCGTTGGCCAGAAAGCGCGCGTCGCTCTTCAAATCGGATATTCCGATCGCGTCGCAGAAGCGTTGCCAGATGGATTCGTTGCCGCATCCGGCGACGAAGTAGCCGTCCTCGGCGTGGAATTGCTGGAACGGCGTGATCGATGGATGGCGCGATCCGAGCGGACCTGGCACTTTGCCCGTGACTGAATAGCGCGCCAACGCGTCCTCGAGCCATGCCACCTGGCAATCGAGCATGGCGATGTCCAGATGCTGTCCGGCCCCGCTGAGGTCGCGTGCGCGTAGCGCGCCCAGGATCGCTATCACGCCGTAGAGCGCGGCGGCGAGGTCGCCGACCGACACGCCGCATCGCGTCGGCTCGCCCCCGGGCTGCCCGGTGATACTCATGGTGCCACCCAAGGCCTGTGCGACGATATCGTAGGCCGGCGCGGAGGCCATCGGGCCGCTCTGGCCGAAGCCGGAGATGGAGCACAGGATGATCTTCGGATTGGCGGTGCGCAGGCGTTCGTAGCCCAACCCGAAGCGGTCCATCGTGCCCGGCGAGAAATTCTCGACCACGATGTCGGCATGGCGCGTGAGTGCGATCAGTACTTCGGCGCCCTCGGGTTTGCGCAGGTCGAGCGTCACACTGCGCTTGCCGCGGTTGACGCTGTAGTAGTAACCGGAGTCGGTGGAATTCGGGATCCGTGGCGCGTAACCGCGCGAGTCGTCGCCGCGGCCGGGAATTTCAACCTTGATGACGTCGGCGCCGAGGTCGGCGAGATTCATTGTGCAGAACGGTCCGGCGAGCACGCGGCTCAAATCGAGCACGCGGATGCCGCGCAATGGCTTTTGATCGATCATCGAAGTTCCTTCATTGGGACAAGTTCCTTCTTGGGACGATTTACTTGACGACGCGGGCTTGAGTAATCGGTTGGGTCAATCGACTTGGCGATGCTGACTGCGACATTGTAGTTGGAACTGGCGCGCATTTGGAAATACGCCGGCGCGATCCTCGCGGAGCGCGCAACGATAACACGCCCCGCATGAGCGGGCCGAAGCTGGGATGGTGCCTTCGGTTGTGGCGGGTGATGTTTTTATATTATCTACAAGATGTTTTGGTATCCGGCGCTGAACACTCACTTTGCCGCGCGCACCGGGTCGGTTAGGATGAGCCTATGCAGCATGAGCAAGCGGCTACCGCCGAGGCGGAGCCGACCAGTCGATTCACCGAGATCAACGGCGTCAAGCTTCATTATCTCGATTGGGGCGGAGATCGGCGCAAGCGCACGATCCTGATGCTTCATGGCGGCTCCGCACACGTCCATTGGTGGGACCACGTGGCGCCGCATCTGACCGGCTTCGGCCGCGTGATCGCGCTCGACCATCGCGGGCACGGGCGCAGCCACTGGGCCAACCCGCCGGTCTACGGACCATCGGTCTACCGCGGCGATATCTGCGCCTTTATCCGCGAGCATACCGGTAAGCCGGCGCTGTTGGTGGGTCATTCGATGAGTGGCGAAATCGCGCAGCGAATCGCGGTGGAGCATCCCGACCTGCTGAGCGCGATGGTGATTATCGACTCGCCGCACGGACGTCCGCCGCTTAGGACGCGCCTGATGTGGCGATGGAAGCGGCGCAAACAGGGCGGTCCACGGCCGGAGTTCAAGCGGGCCGAAGATCTGGTGCGGCGCTTTCGCCTCTCGCCGCCGGGTCACAATCTCACCTCCGAGGCGCTTGCAAGCCTGGCGCTTAAAGGCGCGGAGCAATTGCCGAACGGCAACTGGGCCTTCCGCTTCGATCCACGGACGCGCATCTGGCGGCCGAAGTTTGGTGAGATGAGAAAGCCGTCGCTCAAGAAGGTGCGTGTCCCGGTCTTGATCCTCCGTGGTGAGCATAGTGCGTTGCTGAGTCGACGCGCCGCCCGCCACTTGCACCGGATGATTCCGGGCGCGGTCTACAAGGAAATCTCCAACGCTTATCATCACGTGCCGCTCGACAATCCGCAGGATACCACCGCCGCGATTATAGAATTCATCGAATCGCTTTGAGCGCGCGGCCTCCCGACGGACGCTCGGCCGTGCCCACCGCATCACGCCGGCGCAAGCGCGTGGGCGATGATATTCCACGTGTGCACGAACGGCGGCTTGAGCGCGCGCTTGACAAGTTGCGAAGCAACAAGCTTCAAGTGACTTGGGAAGTACCGGGGCGAAGCGTGTGCGATGCCTCGGTGAATCGAATCCCGCGGCGGTTGGCTTGGGACGCGAATTCAAGGCGGTCTTCTTCGACCTCGACGGCACATTGGTCGACATCCACGGTCCACTCTATATTGCGGCGCGCAATGCGCTCGACCGGTTGGGCGTCGCACCGCCGCTCACCCGCGAGCGCTATCGCGAAGCGATCGAGCGTGACGACGTGTGGCTTGGCGTGCCGGAGCATCGGCGCCCCGAATACATGCAACTGGCCTTCGCCTATTTCCTCGCCGAACTCGACCGCACCGAACGCCTGGAAGTCCTGCCGCATGTGCATGAGACGCTCGGCGAACTGAAACGGCGCGGCTATGCGATGGCGGTGGTCACCAGCCGTCCCGGCGACACACGCCGCCTGGTTGAGAAGCTCGCGATGGTGGGGCTGGCGTCCTATTTCGACCAGGTGCTGACTCAGAGCACGGCCTCGATGCGCGCGCTCGACAAGAGCGACAGCCTCAAGCACGCGGCCGCTCGCGCCGCGATGCTGCCGCAGGCCTGCATGTACGTCGGCGATGAGCCGCGTGACGTGATGGCGGCCGAGAACGCCGGTTACGGTGCGGCGGTGGCGGTGGCGACCGGCCCGGCCACTTATGATCATTTGCGGAACCATCCGCACTTCAAACCCGACTACGTGATGCGCTCGATGAGTGAACTGGTCGGCCTGCTCGATCGGCTCAAACAGGACGGTGCGGAGTAGGCGGTTCGGAGGAGACAATGGGTGAGCTGGTTTCGCAGGCGCTCGATGATCTCAAGGTAATTGAATTACCCGATTAT
>JBOHWJ010000447.1:0-10039 GCA_050736495.1 Binataceae bacterium (SeqCode)
GGGCACGGCCGCTGGCGAGCATGAACTCGCTCAAGTTCGGCGCGCTGGAACATCCGCGCACGCGCTATTTGCTCGCGGGAGTTGTTGGTGGAATCGGCGGCTATGGCAATTGCGTCTGAGTGCCGACGGTCGCGGGCGAGGTGATGTTCGACCGCGGCTATAACGGCAATATCCTTGTCAACGCTTTCTGCCTTGGCCTCGCGCGCAAGGAGGATTTGCAAAGCGCGCGTGCGCGCGGCGCCGGCAACCCAGTGATGTACGTTGGGTCGGCGACCGGACGCGACGGCATCCACGGAGCGAGCCTGCTCGCCTCGGCAGAGTTCGACGCGCAAAGTGAAGCGAAGCGGCCGACTGTGCAAGTCGGCGATCCGTTCACTGAAAAACTTCTGATCGAAGCGTGCCTCGAAGCGATGAAGACCGGTGCCATCGTCGCCGTCCAGGACATGGGCGCGGCGGGACTGACATCGTCGTCGAGCGAAATGGCGGGGCGCGGCGGGTTAGGCATCGAACTCGATCTCGATCGCGTACCGCTGCGTGAGCCGGGACTCACGCCGTACGAGATTCTGCTGTCCGAATCGCAGGAGCGAATGCTGCTGGTGGCGGAACGCGGACGCGAGGCCGAACTTGCCGCCGTGTTCGAGAAATGGGATCTACACGCGGTAGTCATCGGCGCCGTCACCGATGATGGACGCTGGCGGGTGCGCTCCAAGGGCCAGGTCGTCGCCGACCTCCCGGTCGGCGCGTTGAGCGACCAGGCGCCGGTTTACGATCGTCCGGCGACGGCGCCCGCGCATAGCGCGGAGATGCGTCCGGCGCCGGCGGCGGGATCGGAGCCGCCCAAACCGCTGATGGCCTTGCGCACGTTGCTTGCGAGCCCCAACGTCTGCTCAAGGAAATGGATTTTTCGACAATATGACTCGATGGTGCAGAGCAACACCGTGGTGGGGCCAGGCAGCGATGCGGCGGTGCTGCGGATAAAGGGCAGTCGGCGCGGACTCGCGCTCACGGTCGATTCTAACCCGCGGGCGTGTGCGCTCGATCCTTACCTGGGCGCGGTCGCCACGGTATGCGAGGCGGCGCGCAATGTCGCCTGCGCGGGTGCGCGGCCGGCCGGCATTACCAACTGCCTCAACTATGGCAATCCTGAACGGCCGGAAATCATGTGGCAGTTCGTGCGTGGCATCGAAGGTTTGCGCGACGCCGCGCTGGCCCTCGATACGCCTGTCATAAGCGGCAACGTGAGCTTTTACAATGAGACTGCGGGACGGGCGATTCCGCCGACGCCGGTGATCGCGATGGTCGGCGTGCTCGCCGAGGTTTCCAGACACCTAAAGCAATACTTTAATTCTCCGGGGAACGCGATCGTGCTGGTGCGGACGGCGCCGCCGTCGCTGGCGGCGAGCGAATATGCGACGCTGTTCGGAATCGAGGGCGGATTGCTCAAGCCGATCGATCTTGCGCGCGAGAAAGCACTGGTGGAAGGGTTGGTTGAATGTGCCGGCCGCGGGTTGATAAGATCAGCTCACGACGTGTCAGAAGGCGGGCTTGCGGTGGCGATTGTCGAGGCGTGCTTCAATCCAGACCGCCTCATGGGCGCGGAAGTTGACCTTGGTAAGGACGGTGGCGTGGAAGATTTGTTTGGTGAGGGCCCATCGACGGTAATCGTGTCGGCGCCCGCGGACAATCTTGACGTTCTACGTGAAGTGTTCTCGCCGCTCGAAGTTCGCGATGTCGGTCGCGTGATCGCGCATGCGGTGCTTAAAATTGGCACCGCGATAAGCGGCGAGACCGCCGAAATGAAGCGGCTTTACGACGAGGCATTGCCCAAGAGGATCGGCGCGTAATGAGCGAACGCGTACTGGCCGAAGACGACCAGGCGAGCCATGCGCTCGAAGTCGTCGAGGAATCGAACCTCGATAGTTTCCATGACGAATGCGGCGTATTCGGCGTCTGGGGCCATCCTGAAGCCGCCAACCTGGTCTACCTGGGACTCTATGCGCTGCAGCATCGGGGCCAGGAATCCGCCGGCATCGTCTCGTCCAACGGCAAATCCCTGATTTCTCATCGCGGCATGGGGTTGGTCGCCGATATCTTCAACAACGACGTGATCGCCCGGCTCGAAGGCACCGCCGCCATCGGCCACAACCGCTATTCGACCACCGGTTCGACCTCGCTCAAGAACTGCCAGCCGCTAGTGGTCGAGTATGCGCGCGGCGGTCTTGCGCTCGCTCATAACGGCAATCTCGTAAACTTTCAGGAGCTGCGGGAGCGGCTGGAAGCGAGCGGCTCGATTTTCCAATCGTCGTCCGACAGTGAGCTGATAATTCATCTGATCGCGAATTCGCATGCGACCGACCTGCCGGGCCGCGTCATCGAAGCGCTTTCCGCAGTGCGCGGCGCCTATTCGCTCGCGGTGCTGACCGAGCATGCGATGATTGCGGCGCGTGACCCTTACGGCTTCCGCCCACTGGTCATCGGCAAGCTTAACGACGCGACCATCGTCGCCTCCGAGACCTGCGCACTGGATCTCGTACGCGCCGAATATGTGCGCGAGGTCGAGCCGGGGGAGATCCTGGTAATCGACGACGAGGGAATGCGTTCGATAAAACCGTTTGCGCCGGCGCCGCCAAAGCGCTGCATCTTCGAATACGTTTATTTCGCGCGGCCTGACAGCCTCCTTTACGGCCGCAACGTCTACTCGGTGCGCAAGATGCAGGGGCGGACGCTCGCGCGTGAATGCCCAGCCGACGCCGATATCGTCGTACCGGTGCCCGACTCGGGCAACGCCGCGGCGCTGGGCTTCGCCGAGGAATCGGGCTTGCCGTTCGAGATGGCGCTGGTGCGCAGCCACTATGTCGGGCGCACCTTTATCGAACCGCGCCAATCGATTCGCCATTTTGGCGTCAAGATAAAATTCAACCCGGTGGCCGAACTTTTGAACGGCAAGCGCATCGTGCTGGTCGAGGATTCGCTCGTGCGCGGTACCACACTGCGCAAGGTCATTCCGATGCTGCGGCAGGCGGGCGCGCGCGAAGTTCATATGCGGATAGCGGCGCCGCCGACGACCAGTCCGTGCTTTTACGGGATCGACACGCCGACCTGCGAGGAACTGCTCGCTTCGAGTCATTCGGTCGAGGAGATTCGCCACTATATCACGGCCGATTCGCTCGGCTATCTAAGCCGCGCCGGACTCTATTCGTTCCTGGGCGATGAGCGGCGCGAAGGCTTTTGCGACGCCTGCTTCACCGGCCGCTACCCGGTCGAGATTCCGCGCGATCACGGACCGCATCAGTTGCATCTGTTCGACGCCGCCGAGCATGCCAACGGCGCCCAGCGCCGCTAGTCAGTTTTCCGCGGCCGCCTGACGCGCGTTCAGATAGCGCAGCAGCGCGAACAGCACCAGCGCGATTATCACCACGCTCGCCGCCACCGGTTGCGCCGCATTCAGTCCGAAACCCTCGAAGCGATCGTAGATCAGGACCGGCGCGGTCATCGGATAATACGCGAGCACGACCACCGCGCCGAATTCCGACAGCGCCCGCGCCCACGTCATCACCGCGCCCGAGACCACTGCGCCGCGCGCGAGCGGCAGCGTCACGCCAAAGAACGCCGACCACGGCCCACGCCCGAGCGTACGCGCGACATTCTCCAGGCGTGGATCCACAGCATGAAAGCCGTCGCGTGCGGCGTTGACCAGGAACGGCGCGCTCACGAACATCATCGCGATTACGATACCGGGGATGGCGCCGGCGAAATGAATTCCCGCCAGTGCGAAGGCGTGGCCGACGAAAAAGCGCCGCCCGAAAACGAACAGCAGCGCAATTCCCGCGATTGGATGGGGAATCACAATGGGCAGATCGATGAGCCCCTCGACCACCGCTTTGCCCGCAAAGTCGCGCCGTGCAAGCAGGAAGCCGAGCGGGATTCCGACCACTGCGGCGGCAACCGTCGCCCACGTCGCCGCAAGCACGCTCGTCCCGATGGCCGCTAGCACCGTGGGATCGACGAAAGATTGGAGCAGGAGGTGGCGGTCACTGGTCACCACCAGCTTGACCAGCGGCCCGGCCAAAAACATGAGCGCGATTCCGGCCGCGATCGAGAAAAGCGCGCCGCGGCTGCGGCCGCTCAGCGCCGACGGAGCCGATAGGGCAGCGCCTGGCGTCACTTCTCGGCGTATACGACGTCGCGTACCAGATCGGGCAGCCGTGTGTGCGCAACCAGGATCGAGACGAAATGGCCGGTCGGGTAGAAGGTCAGGCAGATGCTGTAGCCCTTGTACTCGTAGAATGAATGCATCCCGAGCCAGAGGATTGCGCCATTGGGCGCGGCGATCGTGGAGTCGCGAAAGCTAATGCACAGGATGCTGCCGCTGCCGCCCTGGTAGAGGGTGTAGGTGACGGGCCGGCCGTTGGCCAGATGGTCGAGGCGGCCGCCCACCAGCTCGTAGCCCAGCGATTCGAGATTCAACAGGTCGTCCGGCATGTGGACTTCGCGGTACGATTGCGCGACGTCGTTGAAAATGTCGGAGACCCGCTTGACCGAATCATTGGGAACCACCCACGCATAGTAGGGACCGTTGCGGCTCTCGAACGCGTCAGTCGGAACATTGGGTTCGAATGAGCGTTCGTACATCAGAAACTTGTTGATGGCGAGATCGAAGTAGGGAACCGAAGGCGCCACTGACCGCCGATTTGCGGTCGCGGTCGGATTGCGCCCGGCGAACAGGCCGGTGAGAACGAGGATCGCGAGCACGGCCGCAATCGGCGCCCATGCGCGTGGCTGTCCAAACCGCCGCCGCATCGAGATGGCGCCGCCATCTCGATGGGCCGCGTCAAAGCCACGCCCGCCACGGAAGTCGTCGCGCCGCCATGGCATCTGGAACCGGCGGCCTTCCGACGGTGCTTCGGCCGCCCTGGCGATTACCGACCGGATACCAGCCCGAAGCGCCGCCGGCGCCTTGATGATGCGCACATGCTGATGCACGAGCGCCTTGAGAGCCCGCTCGTCGGCCAGGCGCGCCCGGCAATCCGCGCATCCGGCGACATGGTCGTCGGCGACACGCCGTTCGAGCGGCGAGAGTTCGCCGTCAACGTGTGCGGTCAGAAATTCATTTCTATATTCCCGGCAAACCAAAGCCGTTTTCACCCTGTTCGTTTATAAGCGCCCGCGCGCGAATACGCCGGCAAAGGCATGTTTTGTGGATTATGACCGGCGCAGTGCGCTGTCAAGTACCCGTTTTCCCCTGCTCGTTGGCTAGCGTATGCAAGGCCTCGCGCATCAGAGCGCGCGCCCGCGAAACCCGCGATTTGACCGTCCCAATCGGTATATCCAGCGTGTCTGCGACTTCCTGGTAATTGAGCTCCTGCACGTCGACCAGGAACAGCGCCTCGCGAAAATCCTCCGGCAGAGTGGCCAGCGCCGCTTCTATTTGACGCCCGACCATACGACCCGAGAGCAAAGCCTCGGGGTTGCTCACCGCCGGATCGGCAAGCAGGCTCTGCGACTCCAATTCGTGCTCGAAATCCTCGTTGCTCGCGGCAAGCTGCTCGCGAATGCCGCGCCGATAGCGGTTGCGAAAGTTGTTGTACAGGATAGTCAGCAGCCAGGCGCGGCAGTTGGTGCCCGCTCTGAACTGGTGAAAAAAGCGGAACGCGCGCAGGATGGTGTCCTGCAATAGGTCTTTGGCATCGTCTGGATTGCGCGACAGCCGCAACGCGACGGTATACAGCGCGTCGAGATGGGGGAGGGCGACGCGCTCGAACTGGAGTCGCTTGTCCCTGGCTCTGGCCCGTTTGACCGGCATATATGACGAATTCGACCATAGCACCTGTCTTCCGTTAAACCCTAATGGACGCGTAAATGTTCCCGACGGCTTGGATGTCGATAGCCCCGTCAAAGCGCGTGGCCTGAAAGCGTGACCCGGACGGGACAGATTAACGGATTAGGCACCGCGCCGCTTTTCATGCAGGATGTTGAGTTGGCCAGCGGCATTTCTGACATCCGCTGCGAAAGTCTTGGATCAGCCGGCATCGTGGAGGACGTTGTCGCCATAGGCTCCATCGACGCCAGCCGCTAAGATCGGGAAACTGATTTCAACCTTTGATCGAGGGAGACGAAAACATGAACAAATCACACCTTGCGGGCGCGGTTCTGGCCACGGCGATCGGGTTGATGTTCGCGGCGCAGCCGACTCTGGCGGCCGATTCGAGCGGCGGTTCCAGCGCCAGCAGCGCTCAGGTCAAATGCATCGCCGGCAACAGTTGCAAGGGCCAAAGTTCATGCCAAAGCGCCAACAACAGTTGCAAGGGCCAAAATTCATGCAAGGGCAAGGGTTGGGTCATGACCGCCAACGCCAAGGAGTGCGAGGCCCAGGGCGGTCATGCCGAACAAGGCAAGCTGTAGCGCAGGTTGGGGCGCGCCGGCGTTTTGCAGCCGCCGCGCCCGTTTTCGCCGACGTCGCTAACCCCGCTCCGCCGCGAATCCGCACCTGGTTTGCGCGAGCCCGCAGCTACCGGCGTGAGACCGCATAAGGCGTCAATGAAGCGCTCGGATTTTCCCTTCCTTGGCTTTGGAGCCGGTCTGCGCCGCCCCCATTACGGCCATATCCTAGCCGAACATCCGCCGATGGATTGGTTCGAGGTCATTTCGGAGAACTTCATGGCGCCAGGCGGACGCCCGCTCAAGGTGCTCGAAGCCGTACGCGAACGCTATCCGATCGTGCTTCACGGCGTCTCCATGTCGATCGGATCGACCGACCCGCTCAATCGCGGCTATATCCGCCAACTCGCCGCGTTGGCGCGCCGCTTCGAGCCCGCTTGGATCTCCGACCATTTATGCTGGACCGGAGTCGGCGGCCATAACCTCCACGATCTGATTCCGCTGCCTTATACCGACGAAGCGGTGATGCACGTCGCGCGGCGCGTGCGCGAAGTGCAGGAGACGCTCCAGCGCACGATTCTGCTCGAAAACGTCTCCAGTTACATTGAGTTTGCTCATTCGACGCTCAGTGAGTGGGAGTTTCTCACGGCCGTGGCGGAGGAAGCCGACTGCGCCATCCTGCTCGACATCAACAACATTTATGTGAGCGCCTTCAACCATCGCTTCGACCCGCTCCGCTATATCAATTCGGTGCCGGTCGAGCGCGTCGCCCAATTCCATCTTGCCGGCCATAGCGACCATGGCGCCTACCTGCTCGATACTCACGACCATCCGGTGTGCGGCGAAGTGTGGACGCTCTACGAATATGCGCTGCGCCGCTTCGGTACGGTGCCGGCGCTGATCGAATGGGACGACAACATTCCTGAGTTCGCGGTGCTGGCCGCAGCCGCCGGCGAAGCACGCCGTCGCCATAACGCGATCATCGGCGCGGATATCACTGTGGATTCGCCGGGGGCCGCGCCCTCGATCGGCGAGCCGAGACGCTGACGGCACGATGAAGCCCGCAACGTCCATTCCTGAACCACCCACCCCCGAATCACCGGGCCGGTCTAATCTGCGCAGCCTGCAGGAATTGCTCTATTGCCTTATTACGGCGCCCACCGGCGTTGGTGAGGGTTTGCGCAACGCGGCTTCATTGCCGGCGGGCGGACTGGAGTCGCTTATCCGGGTGGACCAGCGGCTCTCCGCCGTCGAGCGCGTCGAGATTTACGCCGACATGTATTTCCACCGCCTGCTCGGCGTGCTCAAGGAGGACTACCCGGCGACGCTCGCGGTGATGGACGCGGATAACTTTCATAATCTCATCACCGGCTATCTCATCGAACATCCGCCGACGGAACCCTCGATCTTCCATGCGGGAAACCACCTTGCCGATTTTCTTGCCGCCCATCCGCAGTGCGCGCGCTGGCCCTTCGCGGCCGAACTGGCGCGCCTCGAACGCACGCTGCTTGAAGTCTTTCACGCGCCCGAAGCATCGCCGCTTGACGCCGCCGCGATGCGTACGATTCCTCCGACCGATTGGCCGTCATTCGTGATGCGGACTCATCCCGCCGCCATGCTGCTCGACTGCCAATGGCGTGTCGCCGGTGTACTGCGCGCGGTCGAGAGCGGCGCATCGTGGCGCGCGCCTGCCCATGAGCCGGTAAGCATTCTGGTGTGGCGCAACGACTCGCAGGCGCATTATCGCGAGCTCGATGCCGCGGAACGTGCCGCCCTCGGGCTTGCCAGTGGCGGCGCTGCCCTCGCCGCCATCTGCGAAGCCGCCTCCGCAGCGTTTGCGCCGGGCGCCGACGCGAGTTCGCTGATCCATGCGATGATCGCACGATGGCTCGCGGACGGCGCTCTGATTCCTGATTCCGAATAAAATCAGCAAACCCGCTGGCATGGATGGAATAGGCCAGCGCACAGTGTGACGTTGGCGTCTCCCCTGGCGAAGTGATCTTTTTAACGCGGCAGGCCTCCCGCTGTTGCTTCAAACAGTTCACTTCGATGATAAGCTTGGATGCCGCGCCGTCGACGATGCGGCATCTTGACGGCCACCGTATAAGAACGGGTCGTGATCGTGGATTGATAGGTTGATAGTCCGGTGAGCACGGAGAAAATTCGGGTTTACCAACCGGGTACGCGCGAGGCTTTCGAGCAGTTCGCGCGCCTGCCGTTCCAGGTCTACGGCGACCGCGAGGCGTGGTGGCCGCCCGACATCCAGAACGAAGTCGACCTGCTCTCGGGCCGCGCGCTGATAACCGCCTATCTCGATCTCTCGCCGTTCTGCGCATGGCGCGGCGATAAGCTGGTCGCGCGCGTGAGCGCGGTCGTCAACCACCGTTACAACGAACATTGGAACGAGAAGGTCGGCCAGCTAATCCATTTCGAGGCGATGGCCGGCGAGGAAGACGCGGTCGCCGCGATGCTCGACGAGGCGCTTAACTGGCTGGCGCGGCGCGGCATGAAGGCGGCGCGCAGCGGCTTCGCCGCCTTTCTCGATTACCCTTACGCCATCGACAATTACGACGCGCTGCCGTCTTTTCTCCTGCGCGGCAATCCTGATTTCTATCATCGCTATTTCAAGAACGCGCGCTTCGCGACCGAAAAGGGACAGACCGATTACACCGCGCCGCTCACGCCCGAAATTCTCGAGCGCTATCGCCAGATGATCGAGGCTGCGCGCCAGGCCGGCGTGACTGTCAAAAGCTGGCGTGAGTACGGCTTTCTCGCCTCAATCGACGTCTGGACCGAAGTCACCAACGCCGCCTTCGCGCGCCATTGGGGATGGAATCCCATCACGCGCCAGGAAGTGCGCCCGATGTTAATGCCGCTCGGCGGTACGCCGGTGGCGGATCTCTCGATGGTCGCGATCGTCGGCGGGCAGCCGTCGGGCGCGGTATTTTCCGTGCCGGACTTGAGCGGATCGCTCGCCCATGTCAAATCCGGCGTGAAGCTCAGCCCCGAGCGCGGCGGTGGCACGCGCGGCGCGCTCATCAATATCGCCGTGATCGAGCAGGCGCGTTCGCGCGGTATCGCGCGCGCAATGGCGGCGCGCTCGTTCCTCACGATGGCGCAGAACGCGATGAAATACGCGGGCTACACGCTGGTGCTCGACGACAACTGGCCCTCGCGGCGCACGGCCGAGAGCCTCGGCGCCCGCGTCACCGGCAATTTCGTCACCTACCGTCGCGACCTGTAAGGGAACCGCCTTTCCTGGGCGCATGCGGTTCGCAAGCCGGGTGAAGGTGGCCACGCGACTTGAACTGCAAATTCAGGCGGTCGAGCACGTTTCTCACGCATCGCCGCACCGGCAGCCCACTCCCTAGAGCCGAGGCCGGGCAGAGGTGGCTTGCCGAAGCCGCGATGACGGGCTACAAGCCGTCATCATGCTGAGCTGGCGGCTGCTCGCCCTTTTCATCCATGTGACCGCGGTGATCGTCGCGCTGGGTGGCTCGCTCTTCAGCACCTTCGCGCTTACTCCCGTGCTCGCGCAGGAACTCGAAGCACCGGCGCGGTTGCGCGTCGCGCGCCGTGTCATCCGCCGTCTCGGCGCGATCGTTCTCACCGCGCTCGCGGTGCTGGTCTTCACCGGTATTCTCAACGTACTCTTTCTCGG
>JBOHWJ010000448.1:0-1941 GCA_050736495.1 Binataceae bacterium (SeqCode)
ACGGTGCGCTGCAGGAAGTCGCGACCTACCTCGCCTACAAGGCGCAGAAGGATCAGGCGGTTCGCGGGAATGACCCGGTACTCGAGGCGATTTTCGCCTTCGTGAGCCGCGACGAAGCCGCTCACGCGGGCTTCTATCGTACCATGGTTGAAATCGAGATGGCCGCCGACCGTGATGGCACGATCAGCGATTTGGCCCACGTGGTCGCGGGCTTCAAGATGCCGGGCGACGGCTTGATTCCCGACTATCAGGAGCGGCTTAAGACTTCGGGCGCGGGTATCAGTACACGCGCCTTCCTCCAGCATGGATTGTTTCCCATGCTCAAAACACTCGGCACCAGCCGCGCCGAATTGCGCGCCGCGCTTGAACGCGAAGTTGAAATCGCCGGCATCGGCGGCTCGTCGATCGAAAAGGCGCCGGCCGTGTTCAAGTAATTCGACCGCCGCGCATCGATGGCGCGCCGTGGCGAGCGCGCCCCCCATCCGCACTAAGCCGTCCATTATTCAAAGCTCTCCCTGGATCGGGCGAGGCCCGTTTGGCCGTTGTCGGATGATCGGAGTAACGTTCGCCTGATAACCGACTCTTGGCGGCGGCTCGCTTACGCGCGTCGAACCGCCGATGAATTGATTAACGCGACCAGACCGGAAGGAGGGCGGACAATGGCAGCACAAACCGGTTCAGGGTTGCTCGCGGTCTGGACCGATGTCGAGCCCGAGGTCGAGGCCGAATTCAACGACTGGTACTTCACCGAGCATATTCCGGAGCGGATGGCGGTGCCGGGCTTTCTCAGAGGACGGCGCTATCTCGCGGTTGAGGGGCTGCCGAAGTACCTGGCGCTGTACGACCTTGCCGACGAGAACGTTCTGAAGAGCGGCGCGTATCTCAAGATCAGCGAGTCGCCGACGCCGTGGACCAGGCGCATGGTGGGCCATTTCCGCAACACCTCGCGCTGCGTCTACCGGCAGATATTTTCGCATGGGAAGCGCCCGGACAAGGATGCCGAGTTCGTTCTGACGGTGCGCCTCAACACCCCGCCCGAGCACGAGAGCGAATTCAACGAATGGTACAACGTCGACCATGTGCCGGCGCTGGCGGGAGTGCCGGGCGTGTATTGCGCGCGGCGCTACGTCGCGGTTGAAGGCGATCCCAAGTACCTTGCCGTTTACGAAATGAACGAAGCGAGTGTGCCGAAGGGCGCGGAATGGGAGCGCGCGCGTAATTCGGATTGGACCAAACGGATGCGGCCAAATCTGCGCGACGGCCGCGTGGTGTTGTCGCGCCTGATGAAGGCCTGATTAGCGTGCGCCGCCGGAATAGCACGCGGCAGCGATCGCATTTCGCACGGCAACAAAAAGGCGCGGCGTGCAACCGAAATTGCCGCCGCCGTGGCGGCGGTTAGCCGCGCTGTTACTTCGGGAACTGCACGCTCGCGGTGCCGATCACCAGGCGCTCGGCCTCCTCACTCTCGATCCAAATGTCCATTTCGACCGATCGTTCGGTGTCGTTCTTTTGGGTGACGAAGCCTTGCAGTGTCAGCGTATGGTCGGGGAGGACTGGCTGACGATAAGTCGTGCCGAGCCGCACCAGGCGCGCACCGCTGTCGCCGATCCAATCGGTCACTAGCCGGCTCAGGATCGCCAGGCTCATGTTGCCTGGCGTGATCATGCCTGGCAGTCCTTCCTTGCGCGCGCCATCGTCATCAGTGAAGCGCGGCACCCACATCCCGGTGGCGCGCGCGTAGCTGCGCACCTGGTCCTTGCTCAGATAAATCTCCAGCGGACCGAGCGCGTCGACGCCGACCTGCACATCCTCGTAACGTTTACTGTTGTTTTCGGCCATGGCGGACTCAGGGACGATTCATGAAGCGGTGGTCGATATGCGCCACCGTTTCACCCTTTTGATTAGTCAGCGTCGAGCGCACGATGACGAACACCATCGAGC
>JBOHWJ010000449.1:0-4403 GCA_050736495.1 Binataceae bacterium (SeqCode)
GGGCAGCGCCAGCGGATAAGTGACGCCAAACACTGTCACCTGCCGCTCTTCCATCGCCTCGAGCACGGCCGACTGGGTCTTGGGGGTGGCGCGGTTGATTTCGTCGCCGAGCACCATGTGGGCGAAAATGGGCCCGGCCTTGAAGCTGAACTCGCGGCGGCCGTCAACCTCGGTCAGCACTTGCGTGCCGATGATATCCGACGGCATCAGGTCGGGCGTGAACTGGATGCGCTTGAAGCTCAGCCCCAGCGCCTCGGCGGCGGTCTTGACCATCAGCGTCTTGCCCAGTCCCGGCACGCCCTCGATAAGGACGTGGCCGCCGCTGAACAGCGCGGTCAGAACTTTGCGCACCACCGCCTGATGTCCGACGATTACGCGGCCGACTTCGGCTTCGGCGCGCGCGAACGTCTTGCGGAATTCGGCAACGCGTTCGTTGGGTGAAATGTTGGGAGCCGCTCCCATCGTGTCTCCTTTCCGTAGTGGCCCGTGCTGGCAGGCGCCTTCAGGCAAAACGCCTCAACCGATCGCGTCCTCGCGGGCGTCTCCCCTGAAGAGAAGCGGATCAGGCGCAAGATGTCGAGTGTATATCAAAAGAGCGCCCGCGTTCATGGCGTTACTCATCAGGTGTCAGCGATTGCCGCTAGCGAATCAAGTCGCGATAGCGTGGCGGCATCAGTTGCTGCTCGTCGGGGGTCACGGCGAGGCGCTGCTGCTTTAGTGGCGCGTTGGTATAGGGTGCGGATGCGGTCGGCCGTTCGGTGTCGGGCACCAGTGCACCGGTGCCATCGTTGGCCGGGATCGTCGGTGGCAGGCGAAACCGCACGTAGCGGGCGTCGCGGATTTCAATCGGCGGACCCTTGTCGCCAGGCTTGATGAAGCGTTGGAAATTTTCCGCTTTGGGGAATTCGCCCATATGGGTGTCGCCGCTGGAGCCCTTGTCGTTTTTCTGGCCGCTTGAACCGTTGCCGGACGGCATTTTGTTGTTGGCCGTGTTGTCGGGCCGCGGCATCTGGGCAGCGTTGCCGTTAGATTGGTTTTGCTGGCCTGTCTTGTTGGGGTTGCTGCCGGGCTCCGGCCGCGCGCCGGTGTCTTTCTGATTGCCGCTGGAGCCGCCTTTGGATTTATCGCGTGGTTCCGAGCCGGCCTGAATCTGCGCTTGCGCGTTGGCTATCTCGTTGCGCAATTCGGCCGTCTGGTTGTTCTTGTTTTTGCCGTTTTTGCTGGTGTCGGCGCCTTGTCCGGAACCGCTGCCCTTGCCCGCACCGTTACCAGTGCTATTGCGGGCACCGCTGCCTTTGCCCTCGCCGTTACTCTTGCCGCTGCCACTCGAATTGCCGCTGCTTGAACCATTTTGTGCGGATTCCTGTTGCGGCTGCTGCTGTTGGTTTTTTTCGATTTCGTGCTCGATCTTCCCGATTTCAGTGAGCTTTTGTTCGGGCGGCAGCTTGGGGTTCTCGAGGTCGGCGGCGGCCTTCAGCGCGGCCGCCGCGAACGCATGATTGGCCGGATTGGCGGTTGCCTGCATTTCGCGCGCGATTTGTCGCAGATGACGGGCGAGGGCCTCGGTCGGCGTCGGCGGACGCACCAGCGCCATTGTGGCAATACCGAGCGCGATCACCACCGCGAGGGCCAAAATCGACGAACGCCCGAGAGGCTTGGCCAGTTCCATCCTGAACTCGCGGCTGGGTTCAAACAGGTCGAGGTAGGAAATGACTCGCCGCCACAGCATCGGGAACAGGGCGGTTCGCTCCCGGCGGCTTTGCGGACGGCTGGGATCCGCCAGCATCGCGAGTGTGACGATTTCCTGGTGGCCGCGGACGAGTTCATCAATTTGCGCCGCCGCGCCGACGAAATCGTTGGCTGCGCGATAGGCCCGCCAGGCGGCGCCGGCGAGCAGCAGCAGCTCGGCCAGGCCGAGCCCAAAGATGGCCTTGCGAATGGCGGCGGTGGTGGCGGGATTCAGCACATAGCCGAGCTTTTGCCACGTGAGCGCGCCGATCGGTTCGAGGGCGAACGCGATAGCAAGGGTCACCACCACCGGCAACGCGAACAGCAACGCCGCCCTGAACGCGGCGATACGCGCGATGCGGCTGCGTGCCTTGCCGATTAATTCAACGGGATTAACCACTTGCGATCCGGGGCTCGTCGGTGGGGATGGGCGGCCGCTCAGCCGTCAGGGAGGTTGGACTTTGCGGCCATTTTTTTCAGTTGAGCAATCGCGCGCTCATGCTCCTTGAAGGTGCGCGAAAAAATATGCGTGCCGTTCTTTCGTGCAACAAAGTACAGGTAATCGGTATGCGCCGGATAGAGCGCGGCTTCGATTGACGGCAGCCCCGGGTTGGCGATCGGTCCCGGCGGCAGACCGGAAAAATCGTACGTGTTGAAGGGCGACGGAGTGCGCACGGCCGCCAACGCCCGTCTGCTTTCTCCGCTCGGATTATACTGGGCCGTGGGGTCGGATTGAAGCGGCATTCCGAGCGCCAGGCGATTGTAGAAAACGCTGGCGATTAGCTGGCGTTCACCCGCCACTTTGGCTTCCTTTTCGACTATTGATGCAAGCGTCACGGTTTCGCGCACGCTGAGGCCTAGCGCGAACATGCGCTGCTCGGTCGCAGGCGTCAGATTGGCGAAGAAGCGCCCGATCATCGCCGCCAGTATTTGGTTTGTGCTCGCGCGCGGCGAAAAGCGATAAGTCGCCGGGAACAGGAAACCCTCCGCTCCCAACGGCCCCAGTCCCAAAGCCTCGACCAGCGGCCCGTGCTGCGCGGCACGGTCGAACTGATTGTCGCAAACCAGTCGCGCCGCTTCGAGTTTCTCGCCTATTTGATGAACCGTCATCCCTTCGGTAACCGTGACGGTCACCGCCATGAAGTCGCCGTTGACCAGATGGCGCAGGACATCGGCGACGGTCTCGCCGCCCTTGAACGCATAATCGCCCGGTTTTACCAAAGCGGCCTTGCCTGCCATCTCCGCATAAATCAGGAACGCGATCGAGCTGCGGACAACGCCGCGATGGGCTAGCGCATGAGCCGCTTCGCGCAACGATTCGCCCTTTTCGATAGTGACGATTCGCGGCGGATTGAAGCGCGCCGTGGGCGCGAACACGCAGTAATATACGCCGACCGAGGCCGCGCCTAATCCAACCAGCAGCAAAAGGGCCAGCGCAATCCCAAATTTTCGCATGAGGCGTTTTGTGGTCAGCGGGTCGGTTCGGCGATCGCCACCGTGGATCCGTGAATCGTCGGCGCCCCGCTCACGCCTAAATCATACGGAAGCGCGGCGGGCGGGAATATACGGCTTAAGCGCGCGAAGGTGGTCAGCCGAGGAGTTCGCTTTGGAGCCAGCCTTCGAGAATGACGGCGGCCGCGACAGCGTCAACCATCCGCTTGCGGTTGACCCGCTTCATCGGCATCGTCTTGAGCCGTTCCTCCGCCTCGAAACTGCTCAGCCGTTCATCGTAAAGTTCGACCGCGAGGCCCGTTGCCGCTCTGAGTTTGGCGGCGAAGGTTTCCGCGGCGCGCGCCTGCGGCCCCGCGCTTCCGTCCATATTAAGCGGTAGTCCGACCACCACGCGCGTCACTTCGTACTCGACAAACCGTGCGCGCAGCACTTCGAGATCGTGGGCGAGCGAACGGCGTTCGAGCGTAGCGAGATGATAGGTGGCCAATCCGGCGACGCTCCCGATAGCGAGTCCAATCCGCCGTTTGCCGTAATCCAAGGCAGCTATAGTCATTCTGTAACCTTTTTCAGGTTATCATTGACGCATTAGACTCAAAAACCGGCTACTTTTTTCTTGTGCACGAAAACGATTTAAAAGGTTGATCATGACGGGCTAATTCCATAGGCTGAGCGACGATGCGCGGGGGACCTACTGCACAAGTCTGGCCAAGGGTCATCACCGCTGTGGTTGTGGCGATTTTCGCGACGGTTGGTTCTGCTCGGTTGTTCTTCAGAAGCGCCGGCGACACCAGCGACCACAATACGGCGGTGGAGGCCGTTGCGCTGAGCGGCTTGGCCGGCAACACGACGCCGCAGTACGTTGAGTTGCCCGAGGTGGTGCGTCCGGCACTCGACCCTATCATCATCCAGCTTACGCTCGACCGCACCTCGACCGCCCGTTCCTATCTGGAAGATGCGGGACTCGACAGTGGCGCCGCCCAGCACTGGAGTTGGTTTTTTGAGAAGGCCGCCGGCACCGGTCTGTTGCAGCGCGGTCATTCGCTGACGCTCTACAAAGACCCCGAAACGGGCGGTCTGCGAGGCCTCAAGTACAATCTCGATGAGCGTGTCGACGTACGCGAAAAAACCTTCGGCAACGGCGTGATACGGTCGTATGTCGATCTGATCAAGTATGTCGAGCGGCCGGTTACGGTCGCTTTCAAGGTCAACGATAATTTCTGGCG
>JBOHWJ010000450.1:0-8463 GCA_050736495.1 Binataceae bacterium (SeqCode)
GTCGTCGACCATATCGACCTTGTTCATGAAAACCACGATCGACGGCACGCCGACCTGGCGGGCGAGCAGGATATGCTCGCGCGTCTGCGGCATCGGACCGTCATTGGCGCCGACCACCAGGATGGCGCCGTCCATCTGGGCGGCGCCGGTGATCATGTTCTTGATGTAGTCGGCATGGCCCGGGCAGTCGACGTGCGCATAATGGCGCTTGGCGGTCTCGTACTCGACGTGCGCGATCGCGATCGTGATACCGCGTTCGCGTTCCTCGGGCGCCTTGTCGATTTGGTCGAACGCCGTGAACTGTGCAAGTTTCTTCGCCGACAGAACCCTGGTGATCGCCGCGGTCAGCGTGGTTTTGCCGTGGTCGATATGCCCAATCGTGCCGACGTTCAGATGCGGCTTGTTTCGCTCAAATTTGGCCTTGCCCATGGTTACCCTCCCGGCTCTTCTCCTTGCCCTGCATCAGGCCCGCGCCCGCGTCTCAGCCGTCTCGCCCGCGTTGCGCGCGGTCAATTCTTCGAAAATCTGCTGGGGTACCTGTTCGTATACCCCGAATTGCATCGTATAGTTGGCGCGGCCCTGTGTGATTGAACGCAGCCGCGTCGCATAGCCGAACATCGCCGCCAGCGGCACCCGCGCCGTGATAACCTGCGCCCCCGCCCGGTTTTCCATCTCCAGAATTTTGCCCCGCCGCGAGTTCAAATCGCCGATCACCTCACCCATGAACTCCTGCGGCGTCACCACTTCAACGTCCATCACGGGCTCGAGCAGCACCGGACGAGCACGCTCGCTCGCCTCCTTGAATGCCATTGAACCTGCAATCTTGAAGGCCAGCTCGGAGGAGTCCACTTCGTGATATTTGCCGTCAAGCAAGACCGCCTTGAGGTCCACTATCGGGTAACCCGCCAGCACTCCGGTCTCCATCGCTTCCTTGATACCGTCCTCGACCGAAGGAATAAAATTGCGCGGAATTGAACCACCCTTGGTCGCGTCGACGAATTCAAAGCCCGAGCCTTTGGGCAGCGGTTCGATACGGATCTCGACCACACCGAACTGGCCATGGCCGCCGCTTTGACGAACGAAGCGGCCCTCGGCCTCGGCTGGCCGCCGAATGGTCTCGCGATAGGCGACTTGCGGCTTGCCGACGTTGGCGTCGACCTTGAACTCGCGCAGCATGCGGTCGACGATAATTTCCAGATGCAACTCACCCATTCCCGAAATCAGGGTCTGCGCGGTCTCGCGGTTGACGCTCACGCGGAATGATGGATCTTCCTTGGCCAGTTTACTGAGCGCTTCGCCGAGCCGTTCCTGATCGACCTTGGTTTTGGGCTCGATCGCAATCTGGATAACCGGTTCGGGGAATTCGATCGCTTCGAGGACCACCGGATGCGCGGGGTCGCATAGCGTATCGCCGGTAGTGGTATCGCGCAGTCCGACCGCGCAGATATCACCCGCGAACACCTCGGAGATCTCCTCGCGTTTGTTCGCGTGCATCTTCACCAGCCGCCCGATGCGCTCGCGTTTGCCCCGAGTCGAATTCAGCACCGAGCTTCCGCTTTCGAGCTGCCCCGAGTAAATGCGCAAAAAAGTCAACGTCCCGATATACGGGTCCGTCATGATCTTGAAGGCGAGCGCCGCCAGCGGCGCGTCGTCACGGGCCCAGCGCTCTTCCACTTTGTCGCCGTTCTTGCCAACCACCGGCGGCAGATCCAACGGCGACGGCAGATAGTCCACCACCGCCTCCAGCATCGGCTGTACGCCCTTGTTGCGAAAGGCCGAGCCAAGCAGCACCGGCACCAGCTCCATTTTGAGCGTGGCCGAGCGAACCGCCCGTTTTATCTGATCCACCGAGGGTGCCTTGCCCTCGAGGTAAAGCTCCATGATCTTGTCGTCGTGGTCGGCCAGCATTTCGATCATTTTGTCGCGAGAGCCGGCCGCCTGCTCACGCATCTCGGCCGGAATCGCCTCAACGCGAAAATTGGCGCCGAGCCGGTCCTCGTCCCATATGAGAGCGCGTTCCTCGATCAGATCGATCACGCCGCTGAACTTGTCCTCAAATCCGATCGGAAGCTGCAGCAACAACGGTTTGGCCTTGAGCTTATCGCGAATCTCGCGGGTCACGCGCTCGAAGTCGGCGCCCACGCGGTCCATTTTGTTGATGAACGCCACTCGTGGAACGCGGTACTTGTCGGCCTGCCGCCATACCGTCTCAGATTGTGGCTCGACCCCGCCCACCGCGCAGAACAGCGCGACCGCGCCGTCGAGCACGCGCAGGCTGCGCTCGACTTCGATCGTGAAATCAACATGTCCGGGCGTATCGATAATATTGATGCGGTGGTCGCGCCAGAAGCAGGTGGTCGCGGCCGAGGTAATCGTGATGCCGCGATCTTGCTCCTGCACCATCCAGTCCATCGTCGCGGTGCCCTCATGCACTTCACCGATCTTGTAGTTAATCCCGGTGTAATAGAGCACCCGCTCGGTGGTGGTCGTCTTACCGGCATCGATATGCGCCATGATGCCGATATTGCGCACCCGTTCTATTGGTGTCTCGCGAGCCATCCGAAAAAAATACTCGTCCTTTACCAGCGATAATGGGCGAAGGCGCGGTTGGCCTCCGCCATCCGATGGGTATCTTCGCGTTTCTTGACCGCGCCGCCGCGATTGGCCGCGGCTTCCATGATCTCGTTGGCGAGCCGATCCTTCATTGATTTCTCGCCACGCGCGCGCGCCGCCGTCGCCAGCCAGCGCATCGCGAGCGAGGTTCGCCTGAGCGGCCGCACTTCGACCGGCACCTGGTAATTGGCACCGCCGACGCGCCGTGAGCGTACCTCGACGGCGGGCCGTACGTTATCAAGCGCGCGCTTGAACGCGATCAGTCCGTCCTCCTTGGTGCGTTCGGCCACGATATCGATCGCATGGTAGAGAATCTGTTCGGCAACGGACTTCTTCCCGCGCCCCATCACGACATTGACGAATTTCGCGACGGTGCGGTCGTGGAACTTGGGATCCGGTACAATTTCGCGAACGCGAGCCTGACCTTTGCGCGCCATGATGCCTTACCCGATGCTGTCCTACTTGGGTTTCTTGGAACCGTACTTGGAGCGGCCTTTGCGGCGATCCTGCACGCCGATCGAGTCGAGCGTGCCGCGGATAACGTGATAACGCACGCCGGGCAGATCCTTGACGCGGCCGCCGCGGATTAGCACGACCGAATGTTCCTGCAGATTATGGCCGACGCCCGGAATATAAGTGTTGACCTCGTAACCGTTGGAAAGCCGCACGCGCGCGACCTTGCGCAGCGCCGAGTTGGGCTTCTTGGGCGTCGTGGTCTTGACTTGCGTACAGACGCCGCGCTTTTGCGGTGAGCCCTGCAAAGCCGGCGCGCTTATTTTATAGCGCTTCTTGATGCGCGCGTTCCGTATCAGCTGATTAATTGTCGGCACGTTCGAACTTCATTCTTCCGGCGTCGGGCCCATTGCCCTCCCCGCCAATTGTTTTCGGAAACTTTCCGGACTTGAAACCTATCCGCTTACCGCGCTTGCGCCGCGCGGCCGCTTAAGCAAACTCCCCAAGGACACCGATCGTCCTCGGGGAAACACTATTTTCTATGGGAACCTTAGCTCCGTGTCAATCTCCACTCGGAACCGCAAGCACCTCGGGCGTCTCCAACTGCTCCTCGGGCGCCACGTCTTCGACCTTGAGCTCCATCCGCGCGTACTTCGGCAGCCCGGTCCCGGCCGGAATCAGCCGGCCCATGATGACGTTTTCCTTGAGACCCACCAGGCGGTCGACCTTGCCGTTTATCGCAGCCTCCGTCAAAACCCGCGTGGTCTCCTGGAAGGAAGCCGCCGAGATGAAGCTTTCGGTCGAGAGCGAGGCCTTGGTGATCCCCAGCAACAGCGGCTCGGCGATAGCCGGTTCGCCGCCCTTCATCAGGACGCGGCCGTTCTCCTCGTCAAAGCGCCACTTCTCGGTCTGGTCGCCCACCAGGAAATCGGTATCGCCGACCTCCTTGATGCGCACCCGTCTGAGCATCTGGCGCACGATCACCTCGATATGTTTATCGTTGATACGCACGCCTTGGAGCCGGTAAATCTCCTGAATCTCGTCCACCAGGTACTTGGCCAGCGCCTTCTCGCCCAGGATGGTCAGGATGTCATGCGGATTCGACGAGCCTTCCATCAGCGGCTCGCCCGCCCTGATCATATCACCTTCGTGCACGCCGATATGCTTGCCCTTGGGAATGAGGTATTCGCGGGCGTCGCCGACTTCGGGTGTCACCACCACCTTGCGTTTGCCCTTGGTGTCCTTACCGAAGGAAACCTGGCCGTCGATTTCCGAGATGACGGCGAATTCCTTGGGCTTGCGCGCCTCGAACAGTTCCGCCACGCGCGGCAAACCGCCGGTGATGTCTTTGGTCTTGGTGGTCTCTCGCGGGATCTTGGCGATAACGTCGCCCGCCGTAACCAGCGTGCCCTCGGCCACATTAATGTAAGCCCCGACCGGCAAAAAGTAGCGCGCGTGCTGCTCGCCGCCCGGGATCTTCGCGGTCTTGCCGCTCTCGTCCTTAATCGAGATACGCGGCCGCACGTCCAGTTCCTTGAATTCGACGATAACGTTGGAGCGCGCGCCGGTACGTTCGTCGACCCGCTCCTCCATCGTCCGGCCCTCGAGGATATCACCGTACTTAATCTTCCCGCTGACTTCGGTGATGATCGGCGTCGTATATGGATCCCAGTCGGCGATAAGCTCGCCCGCCTTGATCCGTTCGCCGTCACCCTTGCGCAACTTGGCGCCGTAAACTAGCGGATAGCGCTCGCGTTCACGTTCGCGCACCGGCGCATTGCCGGCGGCATCCGGATGGTCCTGCACCGCGACCGCGACCTCGCAATGCCGCGACATCACGACCAGGCTGCCGTCACGGCTCTTGACCGTATTGACGTTGTGCAGCCGGATGATGCCGTCATTGCGCGCTTCCAGCGTGGTCTGTTCGGCGCGCCGGCTCGCGGTGCCGCCGATATGGAACGTGCGCATCGTGAGCTGCGTGCCGGGCTCACCAATCGACTGCGCCGCCATGATACCGATGGCCTCGCCCATGTTGACCAAATGGCCACGGCCCAAATCGCGCCCGTAACACTCCACGCATACGCCCTGGCGCGACTGGCAGGTCAGCACCGAACGGATTTTGACCTTTTCGAGACCGGCCTCCTCGATTTGCACCACCTTGTCCTCGTCGATCACGTCATTGGCCTTGATGAGAACTTCGTTGGTGTAGGGATCGCGGATATCCTCCAGCGCCACGCGTCCAAGCACGCGGTCGCCCAATCCTTCGATAATCTCTCCGCCTTCGACCAGCGGCGTAATCTCGATACCGTCAAGCGTACCGCAGTCGTCCTCGGTGATAATCGAGTCCTGCGCCACGTCCACCAGACGGCGCGTCAGGTAACCCGAATTGGCGGTCTTAAGAGCCGTGTCGGCCAATCCCTTGCGCGCGCCGTGGGTCGAGATGAAGTACTGCAGCACCGTCAGTCCCTCGCGGAAGTTGGCGGTGATCGGCGTTTCGATAATTTCGCCCGACGGCTTCGCCATCAGGCCACGCAGACCGGCGAGCTGGCGGATTTGCTGTTCCGAACCGCGCGCACCCGAATCGGCCATGATGAAGATCGGATTGAACGACGGCCCGGTCACGTCCTTGCCGTTCTTGTCTTTGCCGTAGACCTGAGTCGACAGTCCTTTCAACACCGCGCCGCCAATTTCGTCCTGCACCTCGGCCCAGATGTCGACAACTTTGTTGTAGCGTTCGCCGTCGGTGATGACGCCGTTGTTGTACTGTTTCTGAATTTCGCTGACCTGCTTTTGCGCCTGCTCGAGCAACTGGCTCTTCTGCGGCGGGATCACCATGTCCTTGATGGAAATCGAAATGCCCGCGCGAGTGGCAAACTCGAAGCCAACGTCCTTCAGCCGGTCGGCGAAGATAACCGTCGCCTTGTTGCCCGCCTGGCGGTAGACCAGGTCGATAAGATTGCCCAGCTCCTTCTTCTTCATGGTGCGGTTGACTTCGTCAAACGGCACCACCGCCGGCACGATTTCGTAAAGCAGTACGCGGCCGACCGTGGTCTCCACCCGTTCGGCCTTGCCGCCACCGCCACGTCCGTTGTTATCCGCGCCCGGCGACGTCGGCCGCCCTTCCTCATCCTCGTCGCGCAACTCGGCGGTGCCTCCGGTCACCATCCGCACCGTTATCCGCGCATGCAGGTCCACTTCGTCATGGTCGTACGCAATCCGCACCTCGGCCGGACTGGCGAAGAATTTGCCCTCACCGCGCGAGAGCGGCCGTTCACGCGTCATGTAGTACAGTCCCAGCACCATGTCCTGGGTCGGCACGATAATCGGCTTACCGCTGGCCGGCGACAAAATATTGTTGGTCGACATCATCAGCGTGCGCGACTCGACCTGCGCCTCGATCGAGAGCGGAATATGCACCGCCATCTGATCGCCGTCGAAGTCGGCGTTATACGCCACGCATACCAGCGGATGAAGCTGAATCGCCTTGCCCTCGATAAGCACCGGTTCGAATGCCTGGATACCCAACCGATGGAGCGTAGGCGCCCGATTGAGCAGCACCGGATGCTCGCGGATGACCTCGTCCAGGATATCCCAGACGTCCTTGCCCTCTTTCTCGACCATCTTCTTCGCGCTCTTGATGGTCGTGACGTAACCCTTTTCCTCCAGCTTGCTGTAGATAAAGGGCTTGAATAGCTCGAGCGCCATCTTCTTGGGCAAGCCGCATTGATGAAGCCGGAGCTCCGGGCCGACCACGATGACCGAACGGCCCGAGTAGTCAACGCGCTTGCCCAGCAGGTTCTGCCGGAAACGGCCCGACTTGCCCTTGAGCATGTCGGAGAGCGACTTCAAGGGCCGCTTGGCCGGTCCCTTAATGTCTCGTATTCTGAGGCCGTTGTCGAACAGTGCGTCGACCGCCTCCTGCAGCATCCGCTTCTCGTTGCGCACGATGATGTCGGGCGCGTTGAGCTCGATCAGCCGTTTGAGCCGGTTGTTGCGGTTGATGACGCGCCGGTAAAGATCATTCAGGTCCGAGGTCGCGAAACGTCCGCCGTCGAGCGGCACCAGCGGGCGCAGGTCGGGCGGAATCACCGGTAGGATCGTCAGGATCATCCACTCCGGCTTGTTGCCCGAATCGCGAAACGCGTTGACCACCTTGAGCCGCTTGGCCACCTTTTTGCGCCGCGCCTCGCTCGCCGTCGCTTTCATCTCGACGCGCAATTCCTCGGAAAGTTTATCGAGGTCAAGCTGGGAGAGCAGGTTGCGGATAGCTTCAGCGCCCATGTCGGCCTTGAAGCCGTCGGCGTATTGCTCGCGTGCTTCGCGATACTTGCGTTCGGTCAGCAGCTCCTTGTACTGCAACGGAGTCTCGCCCGCATCGGTCACGACGTAGCACTCGAAGTAGAGAATCTTCTCCAGCTCCTTGAGCGTCATATCGACCAGGGTGCCGATACGCGACGGCAGCGAACGCAAAAACCAGATGTGCGCGACCGGCGCGGCGAGATCGATATGGCCCATGCGCTCGCGCCTGACCTTGGACTGGATAACTTCGACGCCGCACTTCTCGCAGACCACGCCGCGATGGCGCATGCGCTTGTACTTGCCGCAATTACATTCGTAATCCTTGGTCGGACCAAAAATCTTGGCGCAGAAAAGTCCATCGCGCTCGGGCTTGAAGGTCCGATAGTTAATCGTCTCGGGCTTTTTTACTTCGCCATGCGACCACGACCGGATCATCTCCGGCGACGCGATCGAAATCCGGATCGCGTTAAAGGAGAGCGGGTTCTTGGGCTTTTCAAAGACTCCGAAAAGATCTTCCATACCTCTTTCTCCTGTGGCCTTTATGCGTTACGCGCGCGGCGCCTGTTCGAGCAGCTCGACGTTGAGGCAGAGCGATTGCAGCTCTTTCACCATGACGTTGAACGACTCCGGCAGGCCCGGCTCCAGCGTGTTCTCGCCCTTGACGATCGCCTCGTACATGCGCGTGCGCCCGGCCACGTCATCCGACTTCACCGTCAACATCTCCTGCAGCGTGTAGGCCGCGCCGTAAGCTTCCAGCGCCCACACTTCCATTTCGCCCAGGCGCTGGCCGCCGAATTGCGCTTTGCCGCCCAAGGGCTGCTGCGTCACCAGGCTGTACGGTCCGGTCGAGCGCGCGTGAATCTTGTCCTCGACCAGATGATGCAGCTTGATTATATACATCACGCCGACCGTCACATCCTGTTCGAAGGCCATCCCGGTGCGGCCGTCGTAGAGCTTGCATTGGCCGCTTTCCGGCAGCCCCGCCCGCTTGAGCAAGGCGAAAATCTCTTCCTCACGCGCGCCGTCGAAGACCGGTGACGCCGTATGGATCCCGTTGCGGGCCTTGTCTGCAAGGCGCTGCAGCTCACTATCCTCAAC
>JBOHWJ010000451.1:0-2869 GCA_050736495.1 Binataceae bacterium (SeqCode)
CCCTCGTACATCGCGGAAGAATCAACGACCCATGAGAAGTCATCGGCGTACACGGAAAAGCCGCGCGCTTTGATGGCTGGACTCGAAATCTTCGAAGACTTCAAACTGAGAAAATCGGCCGAAACCTCACGCAGCGTCCGGCGCTCTGGCTTAACATGCATCAGAAGGCTTATCAGGTACCGTCGGAAGGTTACACCGGTGCTGGATCGCACTGCCTCTAAGCCGGCCATCGCGATTTCAGAAACAGGTTGTTCTTGAGACCAATCAGGATTTGTCACCAACAGCGTGGCAGCGCCGATGCCGACGCTAAACGTAAGTCTGGAATTTTGGAGACTGAAGACAATTGCGACTTCTTCCGCGTTTGCGGGATTCTGTTTTGCCGAAATGTTCGCGAGCGTGATGTTCCAGGGCCGAAAGGCCTCGAAGACTGCGGACATGACAGCAGAACCTCGAGTTGAGAACTCGAAATTTGGGCTACCGTAGAGAGCCCGGAACTCCAAGAAGGCCAAGAGCGGCTGCGCTTTTTCGGGTTGAAGCATCGTCGTTCAATTATCCGGAACCTCAGGACGGCATCATAGCTCTCAGACCAAGGGCCATCCAATTCGGCTCAGCATGTTCTGCTGCCCTTCTTGGACAGTCCGGTTGTCCGCTTATGTTCGAGAACGAAAAAGTGCTCGATTTTATTGGTGGAGCTGAGCAGGATCGAACTGCCGACCTCCTGAATGCCATTCAGGCGCTCTCCCAAACTGAGCTACAGCCCCACCGCGGTGACGAGGACATCAGCTAAGCGAAAGCCTCGCGCGGAGTCAACTCATAGCCGTGGGCGGCGCCTCTCGTGCGCGGCAACGACGGCGGCTGAAGCCGCTGGCGGCGGCCCGCGCACCACGCCAGCTCCCTCAGCCGATACCGTAGACCGCGGTCGTATTGTCGGCGACTATTTTCCGCACCTCGTCGTCGGGCACTCCCGCAAAATCGCGCTCGATCACCTCGCGCGAACGCGGCCAGGTCGAATCCGAATGCGGAAAATCGGACGCCCACATCAGGTTGTCAACTCCAATGAACTCGCGGGTCACTACGCCCACGCGGTCATCCTGAAAGGTCGCCCGCACCTGGCGATGGAAGTAATGGCTGGGCGGGTTCGGAATCGCCTTTTTCTCCAGGTAACGGTACTTCTCATAGGAATGGTCGAGGCGCTGCAGGAAATGCGGAATCCAGCCGATGTCGTTTTCGGCGGAGACCACCCGGAGACGCGGGAAGCGCTCCAGGACGCCGCCGAAAATCAATCCCGCCAGCGACTTTTGCACCCCATGATGGAGCGCCGGATAGTATGTCATCACCCCGGTCGAACGATCGGCGGTCGATTTGCGCTCGGTCAGGATATGTAGACTGACCGGCATTCCAAGAGCCTGCGCCGCCACCCAAAAGCGATCGTAGCCGGGATCGCCGTATGGCCGCTCAGCCGGCGGCTCGCCCCAGATCATCGCGCCACGAAGTCCCTTCTTCGCGGCGCGTTCGAGTTCGCGCGCGCCGGCGGCAGGATCGTCGAGCGCGATTAGCGCGATACCCGCTAGCCGCGTAGGGCTATAGACGCAATAGTCCGCGAGCCAATCGTTGTAGGCGCGAAAGCTCGCCAGGCGGAGCGCGCCATCATCGAGTTGGAACAGTTGCATCGCGAGACTAGGATAAAGCACTTCGCCGATCACGCCGTCGCGCGTCTGGTCCTTGATGCGTTCCGCCGGGTCCCACGCGCTAGGCCGCACGCCCGAGTAGCCGCCGCTCATCTTTTCGCGATATTCCTTGGGGTCGACGCCAGCCACGGCGAAGGCCGCCACCGGAAATGGCGTCAGGCCTTCGGCGACGAAGAAATCGCCCTTGCGGTGGCCGACCTCATCGATGATGCGGGGCGCGCGATCGCGAAACCGCCCATCGATACGCGCCGTCCATACATCGGCCGGTTCGACGACATGGGAGTCGGCGGAAAGTATCCGTTGGGGCAGCATCGCGGTTCCTCCAATTAGGCGGCCTCATCTAGCGTTAGCGCCGCCCGCGAAGCCTCGTCAAGCACGCGCGCGCGGGCTGCGATGGCGCGGGTTGTTCACTTCGCATTGCGGGGACGTAGCCTCGCCACGCGCCGCGGAAGTGCGTTCGCCGGTTTCGCAAGGCCCTCCCGGTCTATTTCAGGGAGCGAACTTAAACGGCAAGCCGGGCAGCAGAAGGATTCAGCGGGCGGCGCGGTCGATAAGTTCTCGCGCGGCGCGGATGAACTTGTCGCTGGTCTCGGCGCCGCCAATCATCCGCGCAATCTCGGCTGGGCGATCGGCTGCCTCCAGCGCCGCCACCAGGCTTCGGGTTGAGCCGCGCCGTTCCTCTTTTTCGACTACAAAATGGTTAGTGGCGAAGGCCGCAATTTGCGCCAGATGAGTGACGCATAGCACCTGGTGAAAGCGCGCGAGCTGCTTTAACTTGCGCCCGACGATTTCGGCCACGGCGCCGCCGATACCAGCGTCGACTTCGTCGAAGATCATCGTGGCGACGCCGCGCCGCTGCGCCTCCAGCCGCTTAAGCGCAAGCATCACGCGCGACAGTTCGCCGCCGGAGGCGACCCGCGCCAGCGGCATCGCCGGCTGCCCCAGATTGGGCGCGAGGTAAAATTCGACCGTGTCGAATCCCGACGGCCCGAGCGCGACGCCATCGCACATGAAGGCGCCATCGCCCGCCGCAAGCCGCCCGATGCGCGCGGTGAAGGCCGCGCTGCGCATTCCAAGCGTCTTCAGCTCCGCTTCCATGCGGCGCTTGAGTTCGGCTGCGTCATGCTCGCGCCGCGCGCCAAGCGCCTTCGCTTGCGTCATCAGAGCGGCCACGGCCGCGT
>JBOHWJ010000452.1:0-5492 GCA_050736495.1 Binataceae bacterium (SeqCode)
GCCATCGAGGCGCTGGCCGCCCATTTCATCGAACATTACAACCGCCTGTTCGGCAAACAACTCCGCTTCCTCTCGCGCCGCGCCCTCAACGCCCTCAAAGCCTACGACTGGCCCGGCAACGTCCGCGAATTCGCCCACGCCGTCCAAAGCGCCGTCATGCTCTCCGATGACGATCGGATCGAGCGGCAAGCACTACCGGAGTCGGTACGCAGTGGTGCGTCAGGCATGCTCTCCACTGACCTTCATGAACATCGGGATGGCGCCGGCGAGGAAGCGGACGTGCTTGCCGCTGGCTCCTCTTCGGAAGGCGAGACCGTCGCTCGGCGGCTGTCCGACAGTCAGGCGGGACCGCTGCTGTTGGATGAGGTAATCAAGCGCACTCTGCTTCGTTCGCTCGACGAGACTGACGGCAATCGGCGCCGTGCGGCGGACCTGTTGGGTATCTCACGTTCGACTTTGTATCGGATGCTGGCGCGCTACAGGATCGAAGAGGAGGGCGGGCGCCATCGTAGCGGCAGCCGCGAACCGATGCCCGGTGCCGGCTCACCACAGATTTAGCGATTGCGCGGCCCCGCCGCGAACATTATTGCGCCCCTTGCGGTGAATGACGGGGAAATTCTTCGGCGTCATGGCGGGCTATCCACGGAGAGAACGCCACGCGCCAACGGCGATTGTGTGCCAGACCGCCTGCGCTACTGCTGGGATGCCCGCGCTCAATGCCTGCGCCGATGTCTTTCATCGGCGCGGACGCTCTTATCTGATTCGCGTCGCCGTTTGCCTCACGCGCTTCGTTTCGAGCGTTCGAGGATCCTTTTTCTCCGCCAATCGTCTCGCAGAGCTTTGCGGTTTCGCCGCTTGATCATCCTGATCATCCCGATCATCCCGATCATCGCGAGGCTTTTCGTGTGGCTCAGAGGCGCGCACTGGAAAGAATGGTTACGTTTGCGCCAGGATAGTGACAGCGGCGGTATGTTATGATGTGACGCGGCGGGGTGAATGGCGCTCGCGTGATGTTATCTCGTCCATCCTTGAGATTCGCGAACGGGCCTCAGAGACTTGCCAGCGTAGCGAATTCGCGGTTGGAGCGATGGATCGCCCGGAGTTTATACATGGCAGGGGTCGAGCAAATCTGGTCGGAGGCGGTGCGAACGCTGGAGCGTCAGAAGCCTTTCGCGCTGGCGACGGTGATAAACGTACGTGGTTCGACGCCGCGCGAGATTGGCGCCAAGATGATCGTCCGCGACGACGGCCAGTTCGGCACTATCGGCGGCGGCTGTGGCGAGGCTGAGGTGTTTCGCAAAGCGCGTCTGCTCCTGGAAGAGGGCAAGGGCGCGCGCTTGGCTGAAGTCGACCTCACCGGCGACTTCGATCAACAGCAAATTGGCACCTGCGGCGGCATCATGGACGTTTTCATCGACCTGTGGTCACCGCATACGGACTTGCCGATCGCGCGCAAACTAGCCGAATCGGCAGGCCGCAGCCGTCCGGCGGCGTTGCTCACGCTGGTCGATCCGGGGGCGAAATCCGACCTCGCGGCGGGAACGAAAGCGGTGGTCGATCCAGCGCATCGCGAGCCTTCGGAGGAATCGATTGGGCTTAAGCGCGCTTCGCTCGATCAGATTGCGGAGCGAGCCGCCGACGCCGCGCCGGGTCTGCTTGAGGTCGACAGCGAGGGCGGGCTCAAACCGGTTGCGCGGGTCGAATCGAATGGAGCGGCGCGGATTTTCGTCGATCCTATCAGCGGGGCGCAGCGCCTCATCATTGCGGGTGCGGGCCATATCGCGCAGCCACTCTGCGCGATCGGCGCGATGCTCGGATTCCATGTCACGGTGATTGACGACCGCGCCTCGTTTGCCAATCGCGAGCGCTTTCCGCAAGCCGACCAGATCATCGTCAAGCCGTTCGCGGCGTCGATTGATTCGCTCAGGCTCGACCGCCATTGCTACGTGATTTCAGTCACACGCGGGCATGCCTTCGACGAGGAAGTCGTGCGGGCCGCCCTCAGGCAGCCGGGATGCTACATCGGTTTGCTCGGTTCGCGCCGGCGCGCGAGAGCCACGCTCGATCGAATTGAGGAGGACGGCGTTGATGCGAAATTGGTCAATGAAATTCACGCGCCGCTCGGCGTCGATATTGGTGCGGAAACTCCGGAAGAGATTGCGGTTTCGATCATCGCCGAAATAATCCGCGAATGGCGGACCGGGAGGCGTGACGACTTCACCCTCGGAGTGAAACGGGGCCGGCTGCGGCGCGCGGTCTGACGCTATCGCGCTGTCGCGAGCCTTACGCGCACAGGTTCCGCCGCGTCTTCCGCAGGATCTTCCAATCAACAACAAAACGGGCATCCGGCGTCACGGTGATTCGGCTTGACCCCTGAAATCGACGGTATCCTGCTGGCAGCCGGCGAATCGCGCCGGATGGGTTATCCCAAGCCCTTGCTCAAAATCGGCGACCAGCTCTTCGTCCAGCGCACGGCCGCGACCATACTAGCGGTGGCGGGGCGGCTGGTGATCGTGCTTGGCGCCCATGCCGGGCGGATTCGACGCGAGATCCCGGCCGATGAGCGAATAGTGGTAGCGGAAAATCCGGACTACCTGCGCGGCCAGCTTTCATCGCTGAAGGTCGGACTTGCGCGGATGCGGTCCGCCGCCACCGCCGTCATAGTGCATCTCGGCGACCATCCCTTGGTCACACCCGCGACCTTTCGTGCGATTATTGACGGTTATGCGCGCAGCGGGAAACCGATAGTGATCGCCCGGCACGGCGGCCGTCGGGGCCATCCAGTGCTCTTCGACCGCTCCGTCTTCGCCGAGCTTGCGGCCGCGCCCGAAGATGAGGGCGCCCGCGTGATTGTGAACGCCGACCCGGCGCGCATCGTCTATATTGACGTGGACGACCCTGGGGTGGTGCTCGATCTCGATACGCCGGCGGACTTGAAACTCGCCGGTCTCCCACCTCCGCCGGTCGGCGAATAAAAGATGTCCCGGGTGAGCCGGCAATGTTATCCGGCTGGCCCGGGTCAATTATGGTCCGCGGCAAACTAATGGTCCGGGCAAAGTATGGTCCGATTGATATGTAACCACGACCCGCACTGGCGCGTACTATCCATTGAGACATGCGCGCACTCGCTATCAACCGTTACGCATGGAGCTTCGCCGTCAGACCGGACGAGGAACTCATAGCCGAGGTCCTCGACGGACGGACGGCGGCTTTTGCCGAAATCGCCTCGCGTTATCGGGGCATGGTTGATCGGCTTTGCCAACGCTTTTTCTCGGATCGTGAAATGGCCCGGGATTTGGCACAGGAGAGTTTTATCCGTGCCTTCGCCGGACTTTCGACCTATCGCGCCGAGATGCCGTTTGGTGGCTGGCTGCGTGCGATCGTCTCGAACGTATGCTACGACGAATTGCGTCGCCGCCAGCGCCGGCCCGAGGATTTGGTCGCGGATTTTACAGCTCCCGAATACACTTGGGTGCAACTGGTCAGCGACGCCACGCCGGAAGAAATCGTTGAAGCGGCCGAGCAACGGCGTGAAGCGCATGACTTGGCGCATCAGCTACTCGATTCACTGCGGCCGGAAGATCGCATGGTGATGGTGCTCAAGGAGGCCGAGAATCTGAGTGTAAGCGAAATCGCGAAAACGATGGGATGGAGCGAGGCCAAGGTCAAAATTCGGGCGTTTCGTGCCCGGCAGGCGATGCGCAAACAGGCCGAGCGGATTTTGTCAAACCGGCAAGGTCGGGTGGCGCGATGAATTGCTTCGAGGCAAGAACGGAGTTCGTACCATTCTGGCGGCGCACGCTGACGCCCGCGAAGCGCGACGCCTTCAACGCCCATCTGCGCGAATGTGCGCGATGCGAGCATGCCTTCCGCGTGTTCGCGCTGAGTGCGCCGGTGCTTCATTCGCAGGCCGAGCCGGAAGCCAGCGGCGGTGCGGGGAACCTGAGCGTGATTCGGCCGCGGATGCCGCATTCGCGCAATCGCACGGGTGTGCGCCATTACACCGGGGCGCGGCCATTGGCGGCGGCAAGCGCCGCATTGGCGATGGTGGCGGCGGCCGTCCTGGCGATTTATGTCGTCAGCGTACCGCCTTATCAATCGCTCGCTAATACCCTGACCGACGATTCGGCCGTGGTCGAGACCGTCAATTACGTTCCCGGCGCGACGCTGTTCGACCAGGACCTGCTTGGCCCGGATTTCACGACCAATCTCGCGGACGGGGGATTGCTGGGTCAGGATACTCCGGCCGAAGATGTCACAATCCCCGGTTTGACCGCGCCCAATCCTTCCGCCCATACAAATAATCTTGCGGGCTAAAGCCGGAACACTGCTAGTCGCGATCGCGTTGTTGGCCGGCCTGGTAATCGGCTTCGCCGGCAGTACGCTCGCCTATCGCTACCGTTTGCTGAGCGTTCCAGGCGAGGGGCCGATTCAGCGGATGCGCTCCATGCTCAACCTCACGCCCGCCCAGCAGGAGCAGATTGGCGAGGTGATGGAAAAGACGCGCTTCAAAGTGCTTGGGCTGCATAGCCAATTTCGGCGCGAGCGGCGCACGGTGCTGGTGGATGCCTATGGGCAGATCCGCGGCTTGCTGACGCCCGGCCAGCAACAGAAATTCGACCGCGAATTCGTACCGCCCAACTTGCGCGAGCAACTCCATCTCCACGGTCTCAAGCCGCGAAGCGGCGCTGCCGCGCCGAGCCCGCAACCCGGAACCGCGCCAAAGGCCGAAGGCGCGCCGGGCGCAGCGGCTCACCCTTGACGTGCGCGCCGCGTCACGCGCAAGCACATCGATCGCTTGGCCAAGCGGCCCCGGATAGTCGCGTTCCTTGACGGCTGACGCTTACATCGCGCCCATCTCGCGCAGGACCTTATTCGCCTCGGCTGCCACGGCGGGATTCTTGGAGTTGTCGGTATTGGCGAGCTTCAGATACTTGACCGCGTTGCCGCGGTTGTTCTGCTGAGCATAGATTTCGCCGATCCGGAGCGCCGCAAATGAATTGCCGGGATCGAGCTCGAAGGCCTTTTTATAATAGGGCAGCGCGTCCTCGTATTTTGGCGGCGAGAACGACATGTAGGCCTCGCCGATATTCAGATAGGCGGTCACCTGCTTGGGTTCGTACTTGATTAGCTTTTGGTAGACTTGCACCACCTTGCCGAAGTCCGAGCGTGAGTTGTAGAAAAGGCCGAGGTAGAGATAAGCCTCTTCGAGGGCAGGGTCGATTGCAGTTGCCTGCCAAAGCAACTTCACCGCCTGCGTGCTATCAGTCATATTAATGGCGGCGTTGACCAAGGCCTGGGCCTTGGCCGAATTAGGTTCAGCGGAATCGGCTGCCGCGGCGGGGTTTGCTGGCGTGGCGGAGACCGCGCCTATGGGTGCGTCGCTTCGCGCTACGCCGGGAGCAAACGCGATCAGCACAACCAAGCCGGCGGCCAGCACGGATTTTAATAGGAGCCGCTCACGCATAACTACGCATCGGATTGCATCTACG
>JBOHWJ010000453.1:0-3472 GCA_050736495.1 Binataceae bacterium (SeqCode)
GCTTTCGGGTCGCCCTGTTGGAGAGCAAGCCAGCCCTCGGCGGCCGCGCCTATTCATTTATCGATCCGGAAACCGGCGACTTCGTCGACAACGGCCAGCATGTGCTGATGGGATGTTACACCGAGACGCTGGATTTTCTCGGCAAAATCGGCACACGCGACAAGCTTATCATTCAGCGCAACCTCGCCATCGAGATGCTCGACGGGCCCGGCCGCCGCGCCCAACTGGCCACCGCGCCGGCGCCCGGACCGCTGCACATGGCGGCCGCACTGATTCGATATCGCCATCTGAGCCTGGGCGATCGCGCGCGTCTGATGATGGCGGGCCGGCGGCTGCTGCGAATGCGGCGGCGGGAGCCTGAAACGCTCAAGCGCATGACGGTGGCCGAACTGATGGGCGCACTGGGCCAAGGCGAGCGGGCGCAGCGATGCTTCTGGTATACGCTCGCGATTGCGACCCTCAACGAGGATCCGGAATTGGCCTCCGCCGGACTGCTCGCCGAAGTGCTCAAGCGCGCGTTTTTCGCGCGGCGCATCGATTCGGCTTTCGTCTATTCGCGGGTCGGCCTGAGCGATCTCTATTGCAAGGCGGCGCAGGACTTCATCGAACGCAATGGCGGCGTGGTCGGTTGCCGCGCCATCGTGGAGGCGCTCGAATTTGCCGCCGACGGCACCATCGCGGCGGTGCGCCTGCGCGACGGCAGCCGGCTCGGCGCGGCCAATTTCGTTGCAGCGGTGACGGCCGAGCAATTGCTCAAGTTCCTGCCCGAGGCTGCGGTCGCCAATCCGTTCTTCAGCCGCTTCGGGCTGCTCAAGAGTTCGCCCATCATTTGTGTTCACGTGTGGCTCGACCGCGAAGTGACCAACTTCCCGTTCGTCGGCTTTATCGGCACGCAAACGCAATGGCTGTTCAACAAGCGGCGTATCTTCACCCAACACGGCGAGCGCCATCCGGGTTACTTGAGCTTCGTCATCAGCGGCGCGCGCAAGCTGGTCGACCAATCCAGCGAAGGACTGCTTGAGATCGTGATGAACGATCTGAGAACGATGATCCCCGCCGCGCGCGAAGCCAAACTGGTCAAAGCGCTGGTGCTGAAAGAAAAGCGCGCCACCATGGCGCCCGACCCGACCAGCGATGCGCTGCGCCCGGGCACGGCCACGCCGATTCTCAACCTCTTCCTCGCCGGCGACTGGATTCAGACCGGTCTGCCCGCGACCATCGAGAGCGCGGTCATCTCGGGACATGCCGCGGCCGCCGCCGTCGCCGAGCGCGCCGGGCGCGGTATATTCAGCCAGGTTAAGCTGACACTTGCGGATGGCTAAGCGGACCGCATTGGTGACTGGTGGCAACGGCTTTGTCGGATGCCACGTCGTACGCGCGTTGCTGGAACGCGGCGACCATGTTCGCGTATTGGTGCGCGAGCATGCCGATCGCCGCGCGCTCGAAGGACTCGAATGCGAACTGGTGATTGGCGATCTGCGCGATCGCGCGGCGGTCGAACGGGCGGTGCGCGGATGCGACGAGATTTATCATGTCGCCGCGGACTACCGGTTGTGGGTCATCGACCCCGCGCCGATGTACGCGGCCAACGTCGAGGGCACCAGGAACGTCCTCGCGGCAGCGCGCCGCGCCGGCGTCGGACGCGTTATCCATACCAGCACGGTCGGCGCGCTCGGTATAGGCCATGGCAAAATCGGGCGCGAGGACACGCCGGTTAGGGTGGAGGACATGGTCGGCCCATATAAGCGGTCGAAGTTCCTCGCCGAGCAGGAGGCCTTAAAGGCCGCGCGCGAGGGCCTGCCGGTGGTGATCGTCAATCCCTCGACGCCGGTGGGTCCGCTCGACTATAAGCCGACGCCGACCGGCCGCATCATCGTGGATTTCCTCAACCGCCGTATGCCTGCGTACATCGAGACCGGGCTCAACCTCGCGCCGGTCGAGGACGTCGCGCGTGGTCACCTGTTGGCGGCCGAGCACGGCCGTATCGGCGAGAAATATATCCTGGGCGGCGAAAACCTGACGCTCCAGCAGATGCTCCTGAAGCTTGCGGCAATCTCTGCGCTGCCGGCCCCGCGCGTCAAGATTCCTTACGCGGTTGCGTACGGATTCGCGCTCTGCGCCGAGGCGGTCGCGCGCACCGTCACGCGGCGTGCGCCGCGTGCCAGTCTGACCGAGGTCCGCATGGCACACAAAATGATGTTCTTCGACGATACCAAGGCACGCACGGAACTCGGCTACGCGCCGGGAGCGGCCGCCGACGCGCTCATGCGCGCAATTGAATTCTTCCGCCGGAGTGGCGCCGCGCGCCCCACCGCATGAGCCCCGATGCATCTGCTGGTCTCAACCATTGAACTGCGTCCGTACGTTTTCGTCTTCCTCGCCTCCTTCCTGTTCATCGGGATCGTCAATTTCGGACTGCGCACGACGCTGCTGTTCACGGTTTTGACCTATGCCGTCGCGCTCGCCTGCGAGTGGAGTTCCGTTAACAACGGGTTCCCGTTCGGCCTCTATCATTACGTCGCGGCGACGCGCGGCCGCGAAATCTGGATCCTCGGCGTGCCCTTCATGGATTCGGTGTCGTTCACTTTTCTCGCCTTCGCCGCCTACACCGTCGCGCTGCTGCTGGCGGCGCCGCTTTACCGGCGCGGATGGGATCTGCGCATCCTAGACACGTGGAAGCTTCGGCGCTCGCCGCGGGTATGGCTGATGGCGGCGGTGTTCATGGTGATGGTCGACATGGTGGTTGACCCGCTGAGTGTCCGCGGCAACCGCTGGTTCCTCGGCCGGATTTTCTGGTATGACCCGCCGGGGCCGCATTTCGGCGTACCGATCAGTAATTACGTGGGCTGGTTTTTCGTCGCGGTAATTTCAATCGCGATTTTCCAAGGACTGGATCGGTGGCTCAATCGCGGCCAGGCGAAACCATTCGGCGCCGCGCCCGGCTTTCCGTCGCGCGCAGTCCTGGGACCCCTGCTGTATACGGGAATCGTCGGCTTTGGCATCACGATGCTGTTCGTAATCCGCGCGCCGGAGATTGGATGGGCGAGCGTATTCATCTTTTTGCCTTTCACGGTGCTGGCGATTCATATCCTGACACGCGCTCAGAATTACGGCGACGACGGCGCGATCGCGCGCCATCTGGCGGATTTCCCATACGATAGCGGCTTGGCGCGGCCGCCAGCCCCGCCAGCGTTGGCGCCCAAGCGGTCGTCCGCCACCTCTCGCTAGCCCACCTGCCGCGCCACGGCGCCGATGGCGCGCGCCATCACACGCGTCGAGCGATTCAGGTCGCGCATCAGGCGGATGCCCCCGAACACCATGCCAGGATTGCGAAACAAAGCCTTGGCCGCTTTGCCCGCGCGGACATGTCCGTTCTCGTCGGCGAGGCCTACTCCGACCACGTTCTGGTTGACGGTGTCGAGAATCGCGCGTGTACAAGCGAACGGCAGCCCGCGCTCGGTCGCTTCCAAAG
>JBOHWJ010000454.1:0-4542 GCA_050736495.1 Binataceae bacterium (SeqCode)
CATTCTGAACGGAGTCCGCGAAGTGAAGAATCCCGGAAAACCTTCAGAAAAGCACAGAATCCGGGATTCCTCGCTGATTCTAAACGCACGTCGCCGACTCCTTTGCTCGCTTCGCCTAAAGCTCCGCTAGAGGCGTTCGGAATGACCACACGACAGCTTGTGCAGAGCTTCCTTAGTGGATGCGTGCGCCGCGACAGATATACGCGATGCGCGGATGATATAAATTGACGGTGGAGAAGGCGGGTGAGGGGATGCGATCAGTGAAATCTGTACGGGCGTTGGTAATAACGGCGGCCTTCATCGCGGCCGCGGTTTCGAGCGCGCTGGCGACGGAGCCGCGGCCGTGGCTATGTCGCGACAAGCCGGTGTTCACGTCAAGCACGCCAGTGACCTACGATGTCGCGACCAATGACAGCCGGCGCTGGTTACTGACCATCATGCGGTTCGAGCTTGGCAGCGGCCATGATGGCTTCACGGTGATTTCCTCGCAGACGCTGGGCGGGCGGGTCGGCGGAGCGCTCGGTCCGGGCAGCTACTATGCGGTTGCGCTTTATCGCCAGGGCGACCACTGGATTTGTCCCGGCTACGCGCGCGAAGCCGATGAGCCCAAGCCGGGAGTGGTGGCTGATCTTTGCTATGGCGAGAATCGCGATGATTGCCGCGTGCGCCTGACCGTGCTTCCACGCGGCACTTCATCCACGAGCGCGGCCTCGCCCGATGCGCAGGGCGCGCCGTAATCGTGCGGCATGGGATCGCGCGTTGACGCCAAATGGTAGTCCTAAAAAATTGATAGGCTCGTCGCGGCATGCTAAGTCTGTCTATCCTGCCTTGCGCTATCCGAGACGGGGCGGCGTACCCAAGTGGTTAAGGGAGAGGTCTGCAAAACCTCCATTCAGCGGTTCGAATCCGCTCGCCGCCTCCACACTTCCCATTCGTCATTCAGCCAGTTGCCGCCGTGGTGGCGCGGATCGAACCAGCGGCTTCACAGGCTGAGGCCTAACGAGTGATAAGAGGCATAACGGCATGATCGCATTGCGGCGTTCGCTCGCCGTGTATTGCGATCGGCGTGTGCTGTTGATCCTGCCGCTCGGCTTCGCCAGCGGCCTGCCGCTGCTGCTCACTTTTTCGACGCTGTCCGCGTGGCTCGCCACCGCGGGCGTGAGTCGTGCCGCGATCGGCGCCTTCGCGCTGGTCGGTACGCCTTACGCCTTCAAGTTCCTATGGTCGCCGCTGATCGATCGGCTGCCGCCGCCACTGCCACTGGGACGCCGGCGCGGCTGGGGCCTCTCCATCCAAGCCGCACTTGTCGCCGCGACGCTCGCGCTCGGCTACTGCGATCCCACGCGCCACCTCGTGCTCATGGGCGCGCTGGCGCTGCTGGTCGCGTTTCTCTCCGCCAGTCAGGACATCGTGATCGACGCCTATCGTGTCGAGATCCTCGCGCCCGAGCAGCAGGGTCCCGGCGCCGGTATGATCCAGACCGGCTATCGCATTGCGATGCTGGTCGCGGGGGCGGGCGCCTTGATAATTGCCGCCAGCGCGGGTTGGTTCGCAGCCTACGCCACGATGGCCGCCCTGTTGGTCGTGGGAATGCTGGTGTTTGTACTCGCACCCGAGCCGCAGCCGCCAATCGAGGAAATGCGCCATGCGCGAGCCGGCGGATTGGATGCGATGCGCCAATGGTTCGCGACGGCGGTGGCCGGGCCGTTCGCGGACTTCACGCGCCGGCCGCTGTGGCCGCTGATCCTGGTTTTCATCTTCGCTTACAAACTGGGCGAGGCGATGGCGGGTGTGATGGCGATGCCGCTTTACATCTCGCTCGGCTTCTCGCTCGACCAGATCGCGGCCGTCTCCAAGCTCTTCGGATTTTTCGCGACTATCGCCGGGGCGCTGGCCGGCGGCGTGGTGACGGCGCGACTCGGCGTTGTGCGCGCGCTCATCCTGTGCGGCGTGCTGCAATCGGCGGGAAATTTATTCTATGTTTTGCAGGCGGTCGGCGGTCATCGGCTCGACTATCTCGCGCTGTGCGTGGCCGCCGAAAATCTTACTGGCGCGATGGCGGGCGCGGCGTTGGTGGCCTATCTCTCCGACCTATGCTCGCCCGCCTACACGGCGACGCAGTACGCGCTGCTCTCTTCGCTCGCGGCGGTCGGACGTACCCTGGTGGCATCCTCGGGCGGTATGCTCGCCGACAGGCTCGGATGGGTGTCATTCTTCCTGCTCACCACCGTGGCGACGGTGCCAGCGCTTCTGCTGCTCATCTGGATCG
This sequence comes from Binataceae bacterium (SeqCode), assembly GCA_050736495.1. Taxonomy (GTDB): domain Bacteria; phylum Desulfobacterota; class Binatia; order Binatales; family Binataceae; genus JBOHWJ01. The sequence continues at coordinate 2,270 of JBOHWJ010000454.1, forward strand.
CGCGGCATAGTGCGACGGGATCAGAGCAGCGGACGCGTTTATCCGCTTCGACCAGCGGCTAAGGGCGGGCGCGAACTTGCCCTGGTTGCATGCCGTCGCGCGATCTCCGGCGGCCAAAGTTAGCAGCGGGAAAATGCTTTGAGTTCCATCACACTCGTGATAGCGCTAGCGCAAACGCCGGACCATGGAGGTGTGTCGATGATTCAGATTGGCAACCACGTGAAGATGACGGTGGCGCGCGGCTTGCGCTCGCGCACGCGTGCGTTCTACGCCGACCTACTCCAACTGAAGCCGCTCGCAAGTCCTGGCGATGATCTCGATCTCTACGAATTCGCCGACGGCTTCGTCGTCGGCTTGTTTTTCGAAGACACGGCCGAAGTGCTTGCCGAGACGGATTGTCTCAAGGCGGTCTGGCTCGAACTCAAGGTGGACGATCCCAAGGCATGGCGGACGCGGCTCGAAAATTTCGGCGTGCGCGAGGTCGCGTATCCCGACCCGGCGCGATTTTACTTCCAGGCCCCCGGCGGCCAGGTTTTTCGTCTCGCGCCTCTCGATGGCGGTCTGTGACCGCCGCGCATGCCCCGCGGCCGCCGGGCCGACGGCGCGCGCAAGCGGGCTGACATCGATAGCCGGGGGACCAAAAAAAGACACGGCGCGCTTTTGCACGCGTCGTGCCCCGTGGATTTCCCAACGTGCATTAACCTAACGCATCAATTGCATCAGGCCACCTGGCGTCGAGTACTTCGGCAGGTTGTCGTACTGCTTGGGAATTTTCCCGTCGACGACAAGCGTATTGCCATCTTGACTATAGCTCGTGACGTAGCTGACGTGATCGTTCTGGACGTCCCAGTAGAACTCCACCAGTGCGCCGGCGCCCATTTGTGGGCCGCCATCGCCGGTGTCGATGGGAGCGGGCGCCAGACCAATCCACACCACCTTCCAGAGTTTGCCGCTCGCATCATAAAGGTCTTCCGCCTGCGTCTGGTAATACTGCTTGTCGATGTACATGACCCGCTTGCCGTAGCAGTAGCCGGGAGCCATCTGAGGGATGCGGCGGACATCGATAACCCATACCGGGCGCACTTCCCAATCTCCCCACGACGGTTTGGGCCATCCCAGAAAACCGTCGTACTGCTCTGGGAATTTGCCCGCGGCGCTGGTCATGCCTTGCATGGTGAGCAAGGGTTGGTCGCGCAGCATCCTGGCCTCAAACCTGCCAACTCCGCCGTTCCATCCGATACGCTGGTCGTCATGCGTCATGTCGCTGCCAAACAACGGCGCGCAACGGGCGGAGACCGACAGGCGCAGCGAGCGGCGCAGTGCCGGTACGAACACGTAGCTTTCCTCATCGCGCAGATTGTCCTGGAAGAAGATCGTCAAGTCGGCCGTGTAGCGCGATTGTTCCGGCGTTTCGACCATCAACCATTCGGTGTACCAGGCGCCCGCCGACTGCGGATAACTGTGCGCTATGTCCGGTTGCCATAGGTAGCCCAACTGACGATAGAGGGCGTCGACGTTTGAAACGGCCCAGTTGCCGAAGCGGTCCTTGGTATAAAAGCCGCCCAACTTTCCTGACTTGTAGAGATCGGGGAAGCCCGCGAACATGTACGGCTGCAGGCGGTAGGTCACATTGGCGGCGATTTCCGTTCCCATGTCCGGACCGCTCGGGTTCGGGAAAGGGAAGCCCGCCACGTAGTTTTCAAGTTTGAAGCGGCCGTCGGGCTCTCTCAGCAGCCGAGTCTGCCCGCCATATTTCTCATTGGCTTCGACAAATGCTCGTGGAAACGTGAACTGATGCGGCTTGCCGACGTGCATCTCAACGTCGTCGGGCATTTTCCAAAAACCCGATCCCTCCCAGAAGTATATTTCACCGTCGGAAAAGAACTGTTTGTACTGCTGCCAATTCTGTTTGGTGATCACCGTGCCTGCGGGAATGGTCGCCGCGCTGTCGCCGGCGAGCACTGCCGCCGGTGGCGCCGCGAGACCCAGGCATATTGCCATCAGCAACAGCCATGACCTGCGTGATACACCCATATAGTCCAGTGCCTCCTTTGCGAAATATCGCCGAGAGTTCAAAGCGCTCGCGAATTCCATTGCGGCATCGTGAACCACCTGAGATGCACTTGTCAGGACACTAATCAATCATGAGCGAGATTCGGCAACCCATATTTCAGGCTTTCCCGGCATTTGAGTAATTGGGCCTCAAAAAACAGCATCGTGAAATGCTTCGATAGAATTAGGCGGTCGTACGAGTTCAAATTAAATTAGTTTAC
>JBOHWJ010000455.1:0-3512 GCA_050736495.1 Binataceae bacterium (SeqCode)
TCCCCGCTCCGTGCAGCCCGTAGATGGCGGTCATCAGGGACGAGGCGCCATCGATCATGGCGACGTCGATCACCTGGCCCTTGCCCGATTTCTGCGCCTCCAGCATCCCCGCGACAACACCCAGCGCAAGGTAGAGCGCGCCGCCACCGAAATCGCCGATCAGGTTAAGCGGTGGCACTGGCGAACCACCCTTGCGGCCAATCGAATGCAGTGCGCCGGTGAGCGCGATGTAATTGATATCGTGGCCGGCGGCAAGCGCCAGCGGTCCATCCTGGCCCCATCCGGTCATCCGGCCGTAGACCAGACGCGCGTTGCGCGCGAGACATTGGTCGGGGCCCAATCCCAGGCGCTCCATCACGCCCGGGCGGAAGCCCTCGATCAGGGCGTCGGCCTTCTCGATCAGTTTGAGCGCGACCTCCGCGCCTTCGGGACGCTTCAAATCGAGCGCAACCGAGCGGCGGCCGCGACCGAGGAGATTGTATTTTGACTGGGTCTGAATACCGAGATCGGCGTCTTCGGCGCGGTCGAGGCGAATCACCTCCGCGCCCATGTCCGCTAGCAGCATCGCACACATCGGTGCGGGCCCGATTCCCGCAAATTCGACGATCTTGTAGCCGGATAATACCGACATAACTGTTTCCTCCGCAAATCGTTGCTGACTCGGCCCGTGTCGATCGCATCGTTTCGGCCGGGCTCATTCGCACCTTTAAGATGATTTATAGCTTGCTTCGCCGCGTGATTAATAGCGATTCGGATAGGCGTGCGCGAGAGGCTACAAATCTTTCGAGTCTCGACCGGGCTGTTACGCCGCCTGGATTGCGATCCCCGCTTGCTCGCAGGTATTCGCGATGTCCGAGACGGTCGCGCGATGCATGTCACGCGTCCAGCGCAGGTCGTCGAAATCGATCCCGCGATGCATCGTGCAGCGGTCGTCCCACATGACGAGGTCGTGCACGCGCCAGCGATGCGTATACACGAACTGCCGCTGGCTCGCATGGGCTAGCAGGTGATCGATAAGCGCGCGGCCTTCCGCCTCAGGCATGCCCAGGATCCGGCCGGCGTGCGAGGCGAGATAGAGCGACTCGCGGCCGTTCTCGGGGATGGTGCGCACCATCACCTGCGGCACCGGCGGCAGATTGCTGCTTTCGGCTTCGGTGAAATTGGTGAAGCCTGTGCGCGCGCGCGAATAGGCGAGTGAATGTTCGGCCACCAGGCCTGCGAGCCTGCGCTTCATCTCGCCGGGCAGTGCGTCGTAGGCGGCGCGCATATCGGTGAACTCCGTATGGCCGCCGATCGGCGCGATCGTCAGCGCATACAGCAGCGAGGCTCGCGCTGGAAGATACTTGAACGAACTGTCGGTGTGGAATAGGCGGTTGCCGAGCGAAAACATCCGCGTCCGGCTCTGCTCGCCCCAGATTTCGTTGCGCGAATTCAGGTTGGCGATATCGACCAGGTCGGGCGGCAGACGCAGGTTGCGATGTTTGTTGAGGACCGCGATGGTGGTTTCGAGCGGCCCGAAATTCTTCGCGAAATCGATATGTTGCTCTTGTGTGAGTGCCTGGCCGGGAAAGATCACCACGCCATAGTCCCAGAACGCCTGCTTGATCGCGCCGAGCTCCGCGGGGTCGAGCGGCTGCGACAAGTCAACGTCGCCGATCTCGGCGGCAAACCCGGGCGTTATCGGATAAACGGCGATCGCCATAATGAACTCCTCGCGCAATACTCTTGCGCACTGCCTTGATATCTCAGATGTCGCGCGAAAAGGTCAAGAATGCCATCACGCGGATCATAGACGTTCGAGTATGCGTTGCGTGTGGATGACGCGGTTTGGATGGACGTTTCCTCGCGCTTGGCGTTTAAGCTGCGGATGATCAGCGGAAGAATCTGGGCAAGCGGCAATCTTCAGCTTGGCGCGCGTAGCGGAACCGCGTTCTATGTATGCCGGCGTCAGTCCAGTGCCAAATCGACGCGCGTGGTCTTGTCTTTGTCCTTAATACCTTCGGCGCTGAGCTTGGCCGTGGTTACGAACAGCCGCTCCGGATTGACCTGCTTGCTCAGCCATTGGCGTACGGCGTTGGCGCGCGCGTCCGCCAGCCGCTGAAGGTCCTTGTCCGTCACCTTCATGTTCGCGAGCAACAGCTTTTTCATTTCATTTGCCGGCAACGACTTGTCGAGACCAAGAAAGTCGCGCGGCTTGTCGAGTTTGGCGGCCTTGTAGACCTGCTTCAGATACTTGTCGTATTCCCCCGGGCTGACCTGAACGTTGGCGCCGTCCCCTTGGGTTCTCAGGTCTCTGGCTTTCTGCCGCTCGAGCAGATGCTGCAGTTTTGCGTCGCGCAAACCGTCGCGGTCATGTGCGGGGTCGACGCGTCCCGAAATATTCAACCGCAACGCAGGCCGATCTTTGAGCGCCCTGGCGAGCGTGTCCAGCTTCTTTTGATTTGGCGCCGTCAGGGTCGCGTATCCCGGCGTGAACTCGACATATTCAAGCTGCTCGTTGCCGCCGATCCCGCCGACTACGGATGCGAGCAATTTGAAAGGGGCGGTGGCCGCCTTGACGATTAGATTCTTGAGCACCCCCAGGATGACTCCGGTAATGCTGAATTGCGGATCGGACAACGAACCCGAGATAGGAATGTCGAGATTGATTTGACCCTTGGAGTCCTTGAGCAGCGCGACCGCCAGCCGTATCGGCAGGTTGAGCGCGTTGGGGCTCTCCACCTTCTGGCCGAAGGTGAGCTGATCGATGAAGATCTTGTTGTCGGCCGTCAGCTTTTGCTGGTCCAGCAGATAATGAATATTGACTGTGAGTGTGCCCTTGGTAATCGGGTAACCGGTGTACTTCGATGAATACGGCGTCAGCCCGGTCAGTTCGACACCGTCGGCCTTGGCCTTGATATCGACGAAGGCCATCGGCGCGAGCGGATCGGCCGAGCCGCTGATGTCGAGCGGGGCGCTGCCATTTACCTTTGCTTGCACTTTGATGTCGGCTGGCGCGGTGGAGGCGGTGCCAAAGGCTCCGACTTTCCCGGTGACGCCGGTCAGGTCGGCGCTATAGTTGGGTTTGATGAAATTGTCCGTGTAGTTGACGCGGCCGCCTTGCAGCGTGATAGCGCCGATCTTGATATCGGCGCCGATCGGTTCACCGGGCTTGGCGGGCGCCGCGGTTGACGGCGCCCGCGTCGGTGACGGCATGGCGGCCGGTTGCGATGGTGCGCCGGTGTTTGCCTTGGTCAGCGAAGTCGGCGGCGCCTGCGGGCTGCCCATGACGTCGCTCAGATTCAGGCGTCCGTTGGCGTTCAGGATTACGCGCGCGTAAAAGTTCGCGAGCGAGAGCCCGCCAACATGCACCCGTGGTTTGCCCCGGCCCAACTCGAAATCGATGCGCCGGGCGCTGAATGCGTTCCATCGCACGAAGCTTTCGGCGGTCAACTTGTCGAGCATGCGCACGTCGCCAAGCGTGGCGTCGCCGCGATAACTCACGCGCATGTTGTCGTGTTCCTCGGCCACGC
>JBOHWJ010000456.1:0-3186 GCA_050736495.1 Binataceae bacterium (SeqCode)
GACGTCGTCCGCATGGTCCTCAGCGGCGCGCGCGGTGTCGAATTTGCCAGCGCCGTACTGGCGGAGGGACCGGAACTGTTCCAGCGAATGCTGTATGATCTGGAGGCCTACTGCGAGCGCAAGTCGGTCATCCGCATCGCGGATTTACTTGGCCTCGCGGCGGACGCGGCGATGCCTTATAGCGCGATCAAAGCGACGCCCAACCGTCAATTTCCGTGGCAGCGGCGTATACAGGCGAAGCACCCGCCGGACGTATGAATGAGCATAGGTGATACAAGATCGGCGACGGTACTCACCAACAAAGATTGAAACTGAACGAAATAGACTATTCCAGTGCGGATTTGACCGAGGCGAGTGCGACGCTGTTGTTGCGCTTGTGCATCATAGCCGTAAACGCCTCACGACGTCCGCCAAAATCACTCGGCACGGTTCAAGCGCGGGCGGGCATTGCATCGGGGGTATTCCAGGGTGGTGGTTAGGCGACAATACAGCACACGCTGGAATGCATTTTGAGATGTTCCCACGTCTTCCGGGCTCCTGATCGAGGTTAATTTTTAGCACGATAATTTAATCAATATGTGATATTTTCGCTCATTTTTCATCAAATCCGGCAATAGGGCACCGACTTTGCTTGCTGTTTGATCTGCTAGTCTTTTCAGCGATTTGCGAATTGGGGGGCGGCGCAAGATGAGTTCTTTGCTGAGGATTGGGCGGCTGTTTGCGAGGCCGGGCGCGCCAGCCGCAAGAGGCGCGCGCGTGACGGCCGAAACTGAGATACCAGAGCTGGATGCGGGCATTGAGGCTTGGACCACACAGCTCATCCGAGTCGGCGTGCTGGTGATGTTCATATTCGAGGCGGCATCGCTGGCCTTGAGCCCCTCCATTGCGGGTAGCATGACCGCTGGTGTTTTGTTGCCGCACATCGCCGCAATCACGGTAACAGTACTCTTTTACCTGTTCACCTGGGCGGAATCGTTTCAGACGCGCTGGCGTCAATCGATCTTCGTCCTCGCCGCCACGATTGTCGCTACGAGTAGCGCATTCAGCGTCTCCACCAATCAGAACGTCACCTTTGTCATCTCGATGGTCCTGCTGCTGCTCGGCACGGCGGCACTGGTGCCGTGGGGCACGCGCTGGCAGGCGGCACTCACACTGGTATGCGCATGCGCGGTGGCGGCCAACGCGATGCAGGTAAGCGCGAGCGACGCATATGGCGCCTATCGCTGGCTCGAACTGGCAACGGCGGCGGCGCTTGCCCAGTTCATCGCGTTAATCGCCGAGCACTATCGCGGCGAGATGCGCGCGCGCCTGACCACGCTCAAGGAGAATGAGGCGAAGCTCTGGAAGATCTTCGAGACCAATCCCGACGGCGTGATGATCACGCGTCTGGCCGACGGCCGTTTCATCAGCGTCAGCGACGAATTTTTGAAAACCGGCTTTTCTCGGGAAGAGGTGTTGCACGGCTCCGAGCGCGAACTCGGCGTATGGGCCGATGAAGCGCAATACCTTGCCTACCATGCGCAATTGAAGACCCAAGGTTATGCGCGCAACGTCGAGGCGCTCATCCGCCGCAAAGACCGCACCACGCGGCCATGCATGGTGTCGGGCGTCGTCATCGAACTTAGCCACGGCCCCAGCGTGGTCTCGCTCGTGCGCGGCCTCAGCGGCATCAGGGGCACTGAAACCGAATTGGTGGCAGCGCGCGAGGCGGCGCTGGCGGCATCCCGCGCCAAGTCCGAATTCCTCTCCGCCATGTCGCACGAAATTCGCACGCCGATGAACGCGATTCTCGGCATGGCCGACCTGCTGTCGGAAACGGCGCTCAGCAACGAGCAGCGCAAGTACCTGAGCATCATGATGAACAACGGCGCCGCGCTGCTCGACCTGATCGACGACATCCTGGATTTTGCGCGTGTTGAAAGCGGCAAGCTCGCCCTCGAAACGGAAGACTTCGATCTGTGCGATTTGGCCGAGCGAGTTGCCGAAACACTCTCAATTCGGGCCCATCAGAAACAGCTCGAAATCGCCGTCCGAATCGCACCCGGCGTGCCAACCGCGCTCGTGGGCGACCCATTGCGTCTGCGCCAGATACTAATCAACCTGCTCGGCAACGCTATCAAGTTCACCGATAGCGGCGAGGTCGTGCTCACGGTCGAGCGCGACGCCAGCGAGAGCGATCCGGGCCGGCTCCATTTCATAGTGTCCGACACCGGCATCGGGCTCGCCGAGAACCAGCGCGAACACGTCTTCGCGAGTTACACGCAGGCCGACATTTCGACCGCGCGCAAATATGGCGGCACCGGGCTTGGTCTCGCAATCGTTAAGCAATTGGTCGAACTGATGGGCGGCCGCATCTGGGTCGAGAGTGAGCTCGGGAGCGGCAGTACCTTCCATTTCACGGCATGCTTCAGCGTACAAAGGCCCGCAGTGGCGTCCGGCACGGCCGAGAGCGCGGCCGACCTGCGCGGATTGCGCGTGCTGGTGGTCGATGACACCGCCGTCAACCGCCTCGCGCTCACCGAGACCCTCAGCGCCCGCGGCGCCATAGTCACCGACGCCGCCGCAATCGAACAGGCGCTCGCCGAAATCGAACGTGCGCGCGCAAGCTCGTTAGGCTTCGATGTGATCCTGCTCGACTGCCGCATGCCGCAAATCGACAGCGACCAGATAGTGCGGCGCATGGTGGCCACCGCACACGAGGGAACGGTGGTTCCGATGCTAACATCCGACGACTTGAATATTAGATTGCCGCTGCTGCGTACGATGGGCCTGCCGCATTACCTGATTAAGCCCGTACGGCACGCCGAACTCCTGGAAGTGATCACTACGGTGATTCGGCCCAACGCCAGCATCATGGCGAACGTCACGGAGCCGGCCACTATCGGAATCAAGACCGCCGGCGCTGAGCCCAGCGCGCCTGCGGCGCCAACGCCACGCGACGTGGCTGCGGATTCATCGGAGCGTCCGCTGAGAATCCTGGTTGCGGACGATTCCGCCGACAATCGCGTTTTGATCGAAGCCTTTCTCAAGCGTGCGGCGTGCATGCTCGACGAGGCCGAAAACGGCCAGGTCGCACTGCAGAAGTTCATCTCCGGCAAGTATGACGTCGTTCTGATGGATATCCAGATGCCGGTGATGGATGGCTACACGGCGACCCGCCGTATCCGCGAATGGGAACGCGATCAT
>JBOHWJ010000457.1:0-5666 GCA_050736495.1 Binataceae bacterium (SeqCode)
GACCTGGACCACCGCGCATTTTTCGGTTTCGCGCAGGAAGCGCGCCACCTCCCGCGCCTCGCGTCCGACTATGCTGTCGCCAAAGGTCTCATGCGCGGCAAACGGCATGCGGATCATGCTGAGTGCCTGGCCACTTGCGGGCGCGTCGAAGATCAGCAGGCCCCACGGCGGCTTCGATGTCGCGCGCCGCTCGATCTCGTGGTAGACCTTGCCCATCATGGCGAGTTCGCGCACAGCCGGCGCAGCCGCCACGAAATACTGGTAAAGCGTGCTGGAGAAAACCGCGCGCAGGATCGGACGCGGCACAACGAAACCCAGGTACTCTTCGAGCGACTCCTGCCCACCAAGCTCCATTGTCCAAAGATTCGCTTCAAGCTCGGTCGGTTCGTAGCCGGATTTCTTGCCATAGCTCACCGCGATCGGCCTGCGCAGGTCCGGTTCCATCACCAGCGTGCGCATGCCACGCCGCGCGGCATAAGCCGCCAGCACGGCGCTCGCAGTGGTCCGCCCGACGCCGCCCTTGCCGATGATGAGCAGCGCGCGATGCTTCAGAAGTGCGTCAAGCATGCGCCCGCCAGTTGCACTTGGTGGCCGCAAAATTCTATCGGCGGGCGGTGGCGGCGGCTCACAGGAAACGGCGGTTGTGGCGCTCATCGGGCAGATCGAGGCCAAGCGCGATGAGTTTGCGATCGACATATTCCTTGTAGGCGTGGCGGATATCGGCGTTACCGACGCTTTTCAGCCCCCAGTGGATAAACTTGGGCACGTTGGGTGAATCGGAACGGCCGAACATATCGAGCGCGGCTGAATACCATTTTGGCAGCAGCTTCTGCGCGAGCGTCCTGCCCCGGTTAGCGGCGCATACCTGGCGCAGGAAATAATAGCCCATCTCGGAATGACCGAATTCGTCGCGCTCGACCACACGGGAAATCTTGCGCAACGGCGTGTAGCTCGACTCGCGCCAGTCGTGCGCATGAAAGGCACCGTTTAAATCGATCAGGAAGTGAAAAAAGGCGTCGTCCGCCCAGGTTTCCTTGGGCAAATGGAACGAATAATGAGCGTAGGGTACGTCGCGCAACGCGAAGTCGCGATCCAGCCCGACCGCCAGTCGATGAAACATGATGGCATGCTTGAGCTCCTCGGCGAGGTACTCGGATTTGAGCAGCCGCGCTTCGGCGTCAGGCGCCAGCGTTTCCGCCACTTCGAGGCACGTACCCATCAGGCCAAGGAAGCTCTTGTTGCCGGCGCGTTCGCCCTCGTGACGCAGCATCTTCATGAGCAGGGCGCGGTATTCCTCGGGCAGTTCGTCGCCGTCGTCGAATGCGTAGGCCGGGCGGCTGGTCTTGCAGCTCAGGTCGGGCAGGGGGTCGCCCCCGGCGTAAGCCCTGGTCCAAAACGGCCACAAGCCGCCGCCGCGTTTGCTTTCGCCGGTTGAGCCATACTGATCGATTTCCGAGTCATTGAGCGTCATGGCCACAATTCCTCTGTGTGTCGCTTATGTCGTCGGCCGCCACCGCGATCCATCCCCTCGGCCACGATCATCCTAATGATTATCCTATCATATTTGCGCGGGCCGCTTCGGCCCGAACCGGATCGATGGCGCGTGCCCGTTCGGCCTGGTAACCGCACTTACATCCCATCAGGCCGCTCGCATAAAGATCGAACTGGTCCGCGATCATTGCCCGCGCCATGCCGGGCAGCAGCTTGTCACCGACGCATCCGAGCAGTGCGCCGCAACGCCCGCACAGCAGGCGGTAGTAGCTACCATAGGTGGCCGCGCCAATCTCGATACCCCAATTGGCGTAGGCATCGCGAATTTCATCCATCATGTTACTCATGACGTACCGCGGCTCCTTTCGCTTTCGAGCTTACGTTTGATGTCCTCGCGCAGGTCCTTCTTCGAGATTTTGCCAATCGCCGTGGTCGGAAGCTGATCGACGACTTCGAGCCGCTCAGGTAGCTTGAAGCGCGCGATACGCTGCCGCTCGAGAAAGCCTGCCAGGCCGCTCAGGTCGAGGCTAGCGCCGTTGCGCAGCGTCACATAAGCGCACGCACGTTCACCCAGCAGCGCGTCCGGCATCGCGACCACGGCGGCATTCAGGACGCCCGGATGAGCGAGGATGAGATTTTCGATTTCCTCGGCGCTGACTTTCTCGCCGCCGCGATTGATCAGGTCTTTTCTGCGCCCTTCGACGACGAAGTTGCCACTCGGATGAAGTACCACCATGTCGCCGGTGCGGTAGTAGCCGTCGGCCGTAAAGGAAGCACGGTTATGTTCGGGCGCGCGGTAGTAGCCGCGAATCGTGTACGGTCCGCGGCAAATGAGTTCACCCAATTCGCCGGGCGGGACATCGTTGTCCCCCTCATCGACGATTCTGAATTCATCATCGGGCGAGACCGGCCGTCCCTGCGTGCCGACGACGACCTCTTCGCGGTCGCCCGCGCGCGTCGAGCAGCACAGCCCCTCCGCCATTCCATAGACCTGCGTCAGGACCGGACCGATTTCGCCGAGCACGCGCCGCGCTGGCTCCGGATTGAGGCGCGAACCGCCCACGGCGAGCGAGCGCAGCGAGGAAAGCTTCGCTCGCCCGATACGCGGATCGTTGAGCCAACTGACCACCATCGCGGGCACCGCGCAAATCCAGCTCACGCGCTCCCGCTCGACCAGCCCGAAGACCGTCTCCGCGTCCGGTGCGGGTGCGAGCACGACCTTCGCACCGAACAACAAACCCGGTTGCACCGCACCCGCGAGGGGAAAATTATGCAGCATCGGAAGCGAGACCAACGCGACGCCGCCGGGCGCGAAGCCCGACTTCAGCGAAAGCAGGCAGGAGTTGTAGAGATAGTCGTCGTGTGTGCGCGGAATCACCTTGGGCAGGCCGGTGCTGCCGCCGGAAAGCTGGAACACCGCGGGCATGTCCGCACGCGGACGCAGCCGCGCCAGCGCGGCCGGGGCGACGCGCTCTTCAATCGCATCGCCGAGCAGATCGGAGAATCGCGTCATGCGCGCCCCGGCGTCGCCGCCAACCACGAGGATCTCGCGCAGTGCGGGCAGCGCGTCGCGCAATCCCGCAGCCATCGCGACGTGGTTGAAGCCGCGATGGTCCGACGGTATCAGCCAGGCGTAGGCGTCGGTGAAACGCGCCAGGTGGCCAATCTCGGTCTCGCGATGCGCGGGCAGGCAGGTGATCGGAATGGCGCCGGTCTTGAGGCAGGCGAAATACGCGACCGCGCATTCGAGGCCATTGGGCAATTGAAAAACGACGCGGCGGCCGGATGAGATACCGCGGCCAGCGAAGTGGAGCGCCATCCGGTCGACCATGCGGCCGAGTTCACGGTAGCTGACGCGGCGCTCGCCGTCGACCAGCGCTTCGCGTTCGGCGTTGGCGCGCACCGACTCATCGAAGACGTCACCAATGGCCACGCCACGCCAATAGCCGAACGTCGCATAGCGGCGCGCCGCTTCCTCCGGCCATGGCACCATTCCGTCGAACATCGCGATCGCTAATTCAATTCCTTGAGCCGCGGATAGACTTCCTTCGCCAGCAAATCGATTCCGCGCGTGGTTTCGCGATGGTCGAGGAAGCCCGCCTGGCCCATCACGAGCAAATGGCCGAAGCCGCCGTTGTGGTCGTAAAGCCGTTTGATCTGCTTGAACACGGTGTCGGGATTGCCGGCAAAGACAATACCCTGCGAAATCAGGTCATCGAGAGTGGGCTTATTGTAGCGATAGAGCGAAGAACCCTGGCGCATCATTTTTGCCGCCGTCGCGGCCGGGATATATCCGGGTGGGCTGATGAACTGCGGCGCGACGCGGTTGGATTCGATATACCACATCAGCTTGCGCGCGCCGGCGAAACCCTCCTCGTCGGTCTCTCCAGTATAGACTAAGGCGGCGTACGCGAAACGGTCGTTGGGCGCCTCCCAGCCGGTTTCCGCGGCCGTCTCGCGATAGGCGTTGAAAATCCGCATCGAGCCGTCAAAGCCGGTAAGAAAGGTCGCCACCACATAGCGATGTTCCGCGATACGCCCGGCGCTGCCCGGACTGAGCGACGTGATCCAGACCGGCGGATGCGGTTCCTGGTAGGGACGCGGCCAGATGTTAACTTCGCGATGATGGTAGTAGCGGCCCTCCCAGTTGAAGGGGCCGTCATGCGTCGCCCAGGTCTTCATGATGAGGTCGTGCGCCTCCCAGAAGCGCTCGGACATCCGCACCGGATTGCTGTTCATCGCCGAAATCTCGTAGGGCACGCCGCGTACGAAACCGACCTCGAGACGCCCGCGCGACAGATTGTCGATCATCGCCATCTCCTCGGCGACGCGCACCGGTTGGCGGCGATTGGCGATGGGATTACCCAGGATGAGCAGGCGCGACTTGCTGGTCTCGCGCGCGAGGATCCCGAGCATGATCGGCGCGGCCGGGTCGAGGCAGGTCGCCGTCTGATGATGCTCGTTGAGCATGATTTCGAGTCCCATCTCCTCGGCGTAAACCCATTCGTCGATATAGCGATGGTAGAGTTCGGCGCCGACGCGGGGATTGTAGATGCCATTGGGCAGAATCACCCGGATCGATTCGTAACTCTCGGGCAGATACGGATAGGCGGTCTCCGTAAAAAACCATGTCTTCATCGCGAACCCCGCTGGTAGCCTCGCGGTTCAACGCACGAACGCGGCCACGCGCTCGACGAATTCCGCCGGCCGTTCGATCTGTGGCGCATGCCCGGCCTCGGCAATCACCTCCAGGCGCGCGCCGGGAATCAGCGCCGCGTATGCCTCCGCGTAACGCTGGCTGACCAATCCATCGCTCGCGCCGCGAAGGAAAAGCGTTGGGATGCGGATGCGCCCCAAGTGATGACGCAGCTTGGGGTTGTACATATACGGTTCCCACGTATAGAGCGCGAGCGCTTCGCGATTGCGCGCGATTATCTGCAACTCTTCGTCGGAAAGCGCGGCGAAATCGAGCGCGGCGCGGGACGGATCGTGAAAGGCCAGACGCGCGACCTCGTCGGGCGCGGTGGCGAATATGTCGGGAATGTCGCGGGTCTCGCGGCCGCTGACCTTGATACCGACCGCCCCGGCCAGGATGAGTCGCTTAAGTCGATGGGCGCAGCGCACCGCAATTTCGGCCGCGACCCATCCGCCCAGCGAAAATCCCATCAGGATCACGTTCGAGAGCTCGTATTGGTCGAGCAGGTCGAGATAGAGAAAAGCGAGATCGTCGACGCTGTCGAAATGATCGGGCAGCGGCGAGCGGCCGAAACCCGGATGCGACGGCGCGATTACGTCGAAGTGCACGGCCAACAGTTCAAGGAAGCCCGCGCGATGGTCAAGCCCGCCACCGCCATGCAGCAGGAGCAGCGTGGGTCCGTTCCCGCGATGATAAACCTCCAATTCGACGCCGCCCACTGTTAAGGTTCCGTCCGCGATATGAGGCGTCGCCATGGTGCTCTCCCGTTACGTGTCCGAGTCTGGTCCGAATGCGGCCGGGACCTAAGGAAGCTCTGCACAAGCTGTCGTGTGGTCATTCCGAGCGCCTCTGGCGGAGCTTTAGGCGAAGCGAGCAAAGGAGTCGGCGACGTGCGTTTAGAATCAGCGAGGAATCCCGGATTCTGTGCTTTTCTGAAGGTTTTCCGGGATTCTTCACTTCGCGGACTCCGTTCAGAATG
>JBOHWJ010000458.1:0-6344 GCA_050736495.1 Binataceae bacterium (SeqCode)
ATACCGAGGATATCGCGGGGCTCGGCTTCGCCGAACTCAGATCCACCATTCGTCTGACGCTCGGCGCTCTGCGCCGCTTGCGCGCCATCATCCGCACCGAACCCCCCGACTTGCTCATTCTGATCGATTACGCCGAGTTCAACATGATGCTGGCGGGAATCGCCCGGCGCGCCGGTGTACCGGTGCTCTACTACATTCTGCCTCAAGTGTGGGCGTGGCGGCGCGGGCGTATCGACAAGCTGCTCCGGCGCGCCGGCCGCATGGCGGTGGTGTTTCCATTCGAGTCCGAACTTTATGAGCATGCGGGCGGCCGCGTGAGTTTCGTTGGCCACCCGCTGCTTGACCGCGTCGTGCCAGCGCAGGGCCGCGCCGAAACCCTCGCCCGCCATGGCCTGCCGCCACGCTCACGGATGTTGGTGATGCTGCCGGGGAGCCGGCGCGGTGAAATCCGCTACCTGCTCCCTCCGATGCTCGAAGCGGCGCGCACGCTTTGCCCCGATCACGATCTGATTCCGGTCATCGCACTGGCGCCGACCTTGACCGCACGCGATCTCGAAACGGCGGCCGCGGGCGGCCTTGAACGAATCCGTATTATCGAAGGTGATACCTATAGTATTATTGCCGCGAGCGAGCTTGCGCTGGTGGCGTCGGGCACGGCAACGCTCGAAACGGCCCTGCTGGGATGCCCGATGGTGATCGCCTACCGGGTGTCACCGCTAACCTACGTTTTGGCGCGCATGCTCGTGCGGGGAGTCGACTTTATCGGAATGCCGAACATTCTCGCCGGTCACAGCGTGGTACCGGAACTGATTCAGGGGCAGGTGACCGCGCGCAATCTGGTGCGGGCGGCCGAACCGATGCTCAGCGAAACGCTGCATCGCGAAACCGCGGCCGCGCTTAGGGCGGTGCGCGATCAACTGGGCGTGCCGGGCGCCGCCGGGCGGGTCGCCGAGATGGCGCTGGAAATGATGGCATGAAGCTCCCGCTCACGCCACTTCATCGTCGCCTGCTTGGCCACCTGCGCCGCTATCTGTTTCCGTACATCACGCTGCTGCTCGCCGCGATGCTCCTCCTGAGCGCGACACAGGGCGCGGTCATCGTCATCGTCAAAAGATTCGTCGACCAGCTCGCGACCTACAAGAATCTCGGCTCGGTACGCACGCTCTCGCTCGAAATCCTCGCCCTGTTCCTGCTGCGCGCGGCGGCAGGTTTCGCCGCCGATTATCTGCAGGCCTATCTCTCCCAGAAGGTCACGCTCGACCTCCGCGCGGAACTCAACGAGCGGCTGCAGAACCAGTCGCTGTCGTTTTTCAACCGCACCGCGACCGGCGTGATGCTCTCGCGCGTCATCAACGACGTCCAGGTGACGGTCAACGGCGCGGTCGGAAGCGTGTTTTCGATCTTCGGCGACGGCACCTCGCTGATTGCGGTGTTGGCCGCGGCATTTTACATCGACTGGGAATTCGCACTGGCGGCCTTCGTGGTTTTCCCTGTCGCGGTGCTGCCGGTGAGCAAGTTCTCCAAGAGGATGCGCAAGATGACCAAGGACGCACAACGGCAGTTGAGCGGCCTGACCGTCATCCTGCAGGAAACCTACCAGGGCAACCGCGTGGTCAAGGCTTTCGGCATGGAGGACTACGAGCGCGCGCGCTTCAACAAGGAATTGCGCCGGCTCTTCCGCATCTACATGCGGGTTGCCTGGATTAAATCCATCACCGGCCCGATGATCGAGGTGATGGGCGCGTTCGCGATCGTCGGGATAATCTGGTGGGGTGCAATCTCTGTGCTGGCCGGCGCGCGGACGCCCGGCACCTTCGCCGCTTTCATTGGCGCGATGCTTTTTATCTATCGTCCCTTCAAGAGCCTGACCAAGACCAACAACAGCATTCAGCAGGGCCTCGCCGCAGCTGAGCGCGTTTTCGAGATGACCGATGCGCCGGTCGAGGTGCCCGATGATCCCAACGGCCGCAGCCTCGAGTGCCGCCGTCATACCATCCGCTTCGAGAACGTGAGCTTCCGCTACGGCGTCGAATGGGTGCTGCGCGATATCGACCTGGAAATCGGCGCGGGCCAGGTGGTGGCGCTGGTCGGGATGAGCGGCGGCGGCAAATCCACGCTAGCCGATCTGATCCCGCGGTTTTACGATGTTCAGCAAGGCCGTATCACCGTCGACGGCATCGACTTGCGGCGCTACAAGCTTGGCGCGCTGCGCTCGCAAATCGGCCTGGTCACGCAGCACACGTTCCTCTTCAACGACACCATTTGCGCCAACATCGCATACGGTAGCATGGACAAGAGTCTCGACCGCATAGTCGCGGCGGCCAGGCTCGCCAACGCCCACGATTTCATCGAGCGTTTGCCCAACGGCTACGACACCGTGGTCGGCGAACTGGGCGTGCGGCTTTCGGGCGGCGAGCGCCAGCGGATCGCGATCGCGCGGGCGTTGCTCAAAGACGCGCCAATTTTGATTCTCGACGAAGCAACTTCGTCGCTCGATTCGGAGGCCGAACGCTCGGTGCAGGAGGCGCTCGAACATCTGATGGACAACCGTACCACGCTGGTGATCGCGCATCGGCTCTCGACCGTGCGACGCGCCGATAGCATCGTTGTGCTGGTGCACGGCCGCATCGTCGAGGAAGGCACGCATGCCGAGTTGCTCGCGCTCGGCCAGGAATACAGCAAGCTTCACGGATTGCAGTTCATGACGGCGCCGGAGCTTGCACCGCAGCGCGAGCTTCCGAGCTAAGCGGCCGCGCGCGTCGCGACGGGGTGACCTCGAGATATCGGCGGCGATGCTGACGGCGATCTACAACGCGTTATGGTATCCGGCCCTGCCCTTCGCACTGATCGCGAGCGGCGGTGTAAATGCCGCCGATCGGCGCGAGCGCATGGGCGGCATCCCGGCCGTCCGCGGCGATAAGGCCACACCGCGCATCTGGGTGCACGCGGCTTCGGTCGGTGAGGTCGAAGCGGTGCGCGGCATCATAGTCGGGCTCCAGAACGAATTTCAGAACCTCACGGCCGTGGTGACCACGATGACTGCGGCCGGACGCGAGGCCGCGCGCCGCCGCATTCCCGGTGTCAGCGCCTGTCTGCTCGCGCCGCTCGACTGCAAAAGCTCCGTGCGGGCCTTTCTCGCGGCGGTGCGCCCGCATCTGGTGCTCATCGCGGAAACCGAGATCTGGCCGAATTTCTTTGCCGAGTCGGTGCGCGCCGGAGCCAAGGTTGTGGTAATCAACGGACGCTTGTCGGAGCATGCGATGCGCCGCTATCGGCTGGCGCGGCCGCTATTCGCCGGCGCGCTGGCGCATGCGCACATGATCCTGGCGCAAAGCGCGGATGACGCCGGGCGTTACCAGCGCCTGGGCGCCCCGGCCGAACGCATCGTCGTCACCGGCAACACCAAGTTCGCGCTGGACCGCGGCGCACCCGAACTGCGCCGCGCGTTGGAAGACTTCGTCGGCGGAAGACGCATACTGATTGCCGGCTCGACCGCTCGCGGCGAAGAGCGCATGGTGCTCACGGCCTACCGCAATCTGTGCGAGCGGTTCCCCGAACTCGCACTCGTTCTCGCACCGCGCCATCTCGACCGCGTGGCGGAAGTCGAAACGGAGTTACAAACCGCGGGAGTCGCCTATGTGAAGGCCACCGCGTTGAGCCATTCCGGTACCGTCCGATCACGCGCCGCTCAAGCCGCCGGCGTACCACCCGTGATGCTGCTCGACACCATGGGGGAGTTGCGCGCGCTCTATCGCGCCGCGGCTATCGCCTTCGTCGGCGGCAGCATGATTCCGCCACGCGGTGGGCAGAACCTGGCCGAACCGGCCGCTGCCCTCGTGCCAGTGCTGTTCGGCCCCTATTACGAAAATCAGCGCGATATGGGCAACGCACTCATCGAGGGCGGCGGCGGCCGCGTCGTCGTCGACACCGGCGAACTGGAAAGCACGTGTGCCGAATGGCTGGCCAACGAGGCCGCTCGGCGTGAGGCCGGTCAAAACGCGCGCCGCGTGGTTGAGCAGATGGCAGGCGGCACGGCGGCCACCTTGATGCGTCTGAAGGCGCTGGTCAGGCTCGTCTGAGCATGCCGGTCAACGCATCGGCTCGCGGGCGCGCTGCGATAGAACGGCTGTGGCGTATGCGGCTGCCAGTTTATCAATGGCCGCTATGGGCGCCGCTGGCCTCCGCGGCCGCCGTCTACGCCGCTGTGCTCGAAGTACGCAAGCGTTGGTGGCGCGCGATGGCGTGCGACGCCGGCATCCCGGTTATCAGCGTCGGCAACCTCACCGTCGGCGGTAACGGCAAGACGCCATTCACGCTTTTTCTCGCCTCACTGCTGGCCAGGCACGGTCTTGCGGTCGGAATAGTCAGCCGCGGATGGGGCAGCGTCGAATCGGGTGCGGACGCGGCGCTGGTCTCGGATGGCGCCCGTATCCTGCTTGCGCCGCGCGCGGCCGGCGACGAGCCGTCGATGATGGCGAAAGCGTACGCGGGGCCAATCGCGATCGCACGCCGAAGGCTTGACGGTATTCGCCTGCTGACGCGGAGTTTTGCCCTGGACGCGATTGTGCTCGACGACGGCTTCCAGCATGTGCGGCTCAAGCGCGATCTCGACCTGCTGCTGGTTAACGAAACGCGTGGATTCGGCAACGGATGGATCCTGCCGGCGGGTCCATTGCGCGAGCCGCTTAGCGCCATCGACCGCGCCGACGCGATTATTCTAATCAACCCACTAATCAATGCGAACGCGGACGGTATCGATTCGCCATGCGGCCCCAGCGCTGAACACGGCGCGGCGCTGAGCCCGGCCGCGCGTGCGCGGCTCAGCTCGCGCACGCTGCTGCATGCGACGGTCCGCCCTCACGCGCTGGTGCGCGCCGCAGCCGACGGATGGCATGAGATGGCGTTCACGCTCGACGGGGTGCGTGTCGCCGCGGTCAGTGGTATCGCGGATGCGCGCGGTTTCCATGCGATGCTGCGGGGGCTCGGCGCCAAAGTGACTCGCACGCTCGACTATCCCGACCATCATGACTACAGCCCCGCCGACTGGGAAAATATCCTCGATGCCGCGCGCGGCTCCGAGATGTTGGTCACCACCGAAAAGGATCTGGTCAAACTGGAAGGATTTTCGACGGACAATATTTCGCTGTGCGCTCTGCGCCTGGCGGTGACGATGGACGCTGAGGATCGGATGCGGCTGCTCGGGATGGTGCGAGCATCGGCGTCCAGTCGTATAATGAACCGTCCACGCGCATGACCGCGCTAACAAATTACGTAAGCATGGGAGAACGAATCGCGATGGCGCTAAGTCACGAATTGCTCGATATCCTCGCATGCCCAAAGTGCAAGGGGGAATTGCATCTGACGGACAAGCAGGATGGCCTGGTGTGCGAAGCGTGCAAACTCTGTTACCCAATTCGGGAAGACATCCCCATCATGCTGATCGACGAGGCTGAGCCGCTCTGAAATACGCGCGGCCTCGTTCGGGCATGAAAAGCGTGGATGGAACGGCTTCGACGGACGCGCCAGAATAACGATTGGGTGGAGATTTCAATGAGACTGGCGCCGGGTTTTAGTCGGAGCCAAAGCGGTTTTCCGGATCCCGGTCCGGATTTTCCACGATTCGCATTAGGCAACCGGTTGCTCTATCTGCGCCGCGGCCTGGAATCATGGGCCCCGGCGATCTTCCGGCGCCTGACGGAAATGAGATCGGCGCCCGCAGGCGCAGGTAATCGCAACAGCGGAATCGTCGTCAGGCTCGACGGCGGACCCGATCTCTTCGCGCGCCGCTCGCGGCGCGGCGGACTTATCCGCTTCTTGCTCAGCGATATCTACTTTGGCGCGCGGCCGCGGCCGGTGCGTGAACTGACCGTGGCGGCCGAGGCCTACCGCCGCGGGATTCCGATCGCCGAACCGATGGGCGCGATGGTCAACTGGGTCGCGCCCGCTGCCTATCGCGGAGCCTTTCTGACGCGCGCCATGGCCGGGATGACGCTGTGGGAATTCATGCACACCGACGATGACGCGCGGGTGCGCGCGCACGTCCTCGAACAGGCCCGCCGCGCCATCGACACCATGCATCGGAGGGGCCTGTTCCACGCCGATCTGAATCTGCACAACCTGTTCGTCACGCAAGCCGGCGAAAGCTTCACCATCGTGATAATCGACCTCGACAAGGCGCGGCTGTTCAAGGTGCCGCTGCCGGCGCGCCGCCGCCGTCTCAACTTCGCGCGCCTGACGCGCTCGGCGCGCAAACTCGATCCCCATGGCCATTATCTCGATCCGCACGCGCTCGCCATTTTGACCGCGCGCTGAACGGTACACGTGGATGGAGCGTAGGGTAATCG
>JBOHWJ010000459.1:0-4338 GCA_050736495.1 Binataceae bacterium (SeqCode)
GGGCACACGATTACCTGACCAAGCCATTTGAAAATCTCGACCTGGTGGCGGCCGCCGTCGGCCGCGCGGCCGAAGTGGGGTCGCAGGCGGCTGACCTCTCGCGTCTGCGCGACGAAGTCAACCGGCAACTCGTCGGCGGCGAAATTATCGGGCGCGGCGGCGCGATCCAGGAGGTCTACAAGCTCATCGGGCGAGTCGTTAACAACGATGCGACTGTGCTGATAAACGGTGAGAGCGGCACCGGCAAGGAGCTGGTCGCACGCGCAATTCATTTCAAATCGCCGCGCTGGCGCGCGCCCTTTGTCGCCGTCAATTGCTCGGCGATTCCGGGCGGATTGCTCGAGAGCGAACTGTTTGGCCATGAACGCGGCGCGTTTACCGGCGCCACTGAAAAGCGCGCGGGCAAATTTGAACAGGCCACCGGCGGCACGCTCTTTCTCGACGAAATTGGCGACTTGCCGCTCGAATTGCAGCCCAAGCTGTTGCGCGTGCTGCAGGAGCGCGAATTCTCGCGCGTGGGCGGTTTCGACACGCTGCGGTTGCAGGCGCGGATCATCGCGGCGACCAACCACGACCTGGAGTCCGCAGTGGCCGCACGCCGCTTTCGCGAGGACCTCTATTTTCGTCTGCGCGTTATTCCAATTCATCTCCCGCCGCTGCGCGAGCGACGCGAGGATATCGCTGAGCTGACCGATTATTTCGTCACCAAGGCGGCCCGCGAAATGGGCGCGCACGCAGGCTACATGAGTCATGAGGCGCGCGCGAAGTTGCACGCCTATGCCTGGCCCGGCAACGTGCGCGAGCTGGAAAATACCGTGCTGCGCGCCGCGCTGCTCGCCCCTGGCAATACAATTCGCGCTGACGACATCGAGCTGGGCCGCGGCGGCAGCCGCGCACCGCATCCGGAGAACGGCGCAGGTGCGACGTTGAGCGAGCTGATCGCGCGGCGGATCGGCGAGATGCTCGACTCCGCCGACGGCATCGAGCCGCGTGACCTCTATCAGAAAATCGTTGCGGAGCTGGAGCGTCCGCTAATCGAGCATGCGCTGCGGCGTGCCGGCGGCAACCAGGTTCACGCCGCGCGTATCCTCGGGCTCAACCGTAATACCTTGCGCAAGAAACTTACCGAGCACGGTATCGTACCGCATCGGGCGCCGCCGGGCGCGCTCTAAATCGCGGGCGTTCAAAATGCGGCTTGCGTCACACTATTACGCCATGATCGATACGGCGGGGGGCCATGAGCCGGTCGCATTGGCGAAAATGCTGCTGGATGCGGGCGCGCGTGTGATGCAGTTGCGCCTCAAGGATGCGGGCAGCCGCGATTTTCTCGCAGCGGCACGCGCCATCGTAGCGCTCTGCCGCGCGCGCGACGCGCTGCTCATCGTCAACGATCGTGCTGATATCGCGAGGCTCGCCGGCGCCGACGGCGTTCACGTCGGCCAGAATGATCTCCCACTTGAAGCCGCCCGTGAAATCGTTGGGCGCGGCAAAATCGTCGGTGTCTCGACGCACACCGTCGAACAAGCGCGAGCGGCCGAGCTTGGGGGCGCCGACTATATCGGTTTCGGTGCGATCTTTTCGGGCGGACTCAAGAACATTCAGAGCGCGCAGGGGTTGGCGCGTCTCGGCGAAGTGCGCGAGGCGGTGTTGCTTCCCATTGTCGCCATTGGCGGAATCACCGAAACAACGATGCCTGGCGTGCTGGCCGCGGGTGCCGACGCCGTGGCGATAATCACGGACGTCGTGCGCGCACCCGACATTGGCGCCAAGGTGCGCGCACTGCTCGCGGTGAAGCCCGGTGGCTAAACACCCGCGCGAAGTAGAAATCAATCGGCGGCTACGGCGGCTTCGCCTTCGCTGTTATTCACCGCCGAATCCTTCGGCGCATTCGCTTTCCACTTCACGATGATCATGTAAGCGGCGGCGATAGCCGCGGCGCCAAAAAATAACAGCCCCGCCGTCCCCGCCGCCACACGCACCCACTGCGTGCTGCTGACCGCAATCCAAAGCCCGGCGAACGCCACTGCCACAGTGATCAACCCACAGAACCACAGCATGACGAAATTAATCTCATGCGCTACGATCCTGAGACTGCTGGCCAAAGTCGGCGGCTCGTATGCGGCGACAGCCAAGCGCAAAGCCCGCATCGGTTCCACCTCAGACTTCATCGTGCTCTCGCGGTAGTCGACCGCTGATGCTTGGTTGGCCGATCCCATACTCTCTCCCACTTGGCGCGAGTCAATTTTATGAAACAGGCGCGCCATGTGGGTGATTATAAGAGATGGCCGGATATAATAAGCGTAGTTTTGTTACGTGCGATTATGTCCAGACATGTAAATTAATAGATTCAGATGATGTAGCATGAAAATCGAGCCGAAAAGCGAAAATGCAACGAATATAAACCCGGCATAACGGCCGCCACGACCATGAATCAACTATCATGCACAAGGGGATTCAAAACCCCATGCATGTCAGCCTTGGTTTCATTTTCAAGCCTGGCTTCAACGCCCGGCCGGTTGCACAGTTGGCGCCACCCGCAATGCCAGCGATCGTTCCGCCGCATACGACCGGCATACGAATGAAGCGATCGAACCAATGATATAAATCGCGATGAAGAGTTCGAAAGCGAAGGTGTAGCTCCGGGTCAGATCGAAGACGCGGCCCGCGACCAGCGGACCCAGCGCGGCGCCGGTAGTGCCCGCGAGTGCCGTCAGGCCCGAGATGGCGCCATAGCGCCTGAGCCCCATCGATTCGGCTATCACCAGCGGTATCAGCATCAACGGCGCGCCCAGCGTCAGCCCAAAAATGAGCACGAACACGACCAGAATCGCGCCATGGCCGGCACTGAAGCCGATAGACAACCCGCACGCCTGGATCGCAAAGTTGAGCCCCAAGGCAAAACGCCCGGTCACACGGTCGGCAAGCAATCCCATCAGAATTTTGCCGCACGCCGCGCAGCCGAAGACGAGGCTCACTGCAAGCGCCGCCACACTCGCCCCGTAGCCAAGGCCGAGCAAGTAGGCCACCAAGTGGATAACCACGCCCGCCGCCGCAAAGGCGAAGCAGAACTGGGTCAGCACGATCATCCAGAACGAGCGCGTCCTGAACGCCGCGGCGGTTTCGAAGCCTTCGAGGTCGTCGGCGCTCTGCGCGACGGTCTTTGTTTGCGCTCCCTGCGGACGGCTCTTAACCGTCAGCAGCACCAGCGGAATCGCGATGACGATCATTAGAATGGCGAGCGCCCCATAGGCCGGACGCCAGCCCCAATGGCGGATAACGTAGCTCGCCGCCAGCGTCATGACCATTCCGCCGAAAGTCGTGCCGGAAATGGCGATACCCATCGCGAGGCCGCGGCGCTCGCTGAACCAATTCGCAAGCACCAGCGAGGCCGGCAGTACGGTGCCGGCGGCAATTCCAATTCCGTCCAGCAGATAGGCGCACACCATGGCGCCGAGCGAATGCGAAACACTCGCCATCAGAAAAGACACGCCAGTCAGGACGACGCCAGCCGCCATCACGAAACGCGCCTCGATCCGATCTATGAGCCATCCGACCAGCAGCCCGCTCAGTCCCGCGGAGGCCGCCAGCACCGTCGCCAGCATCGAGACTTGTGCACGGTCCCAGCCGAAGCCCTTGTACAAAGCCGGCAGGAAGACCGGCAGCGTGTTGTAGCCGGAACCGAAAACCAGCAGGAGTGTGACGAACAAGCTCCCGACGAGAAACCACCCTTTGCGTTCCTGTCGTGTCATCGGCGTCCCCCTGCCGAAACGGAACGGATTGTTCCCCGGATGCGCGCATCAGGCGTGGACGCAAAGGATATGCGAGCTGGCGGACGCGCGCTACTGCATCGCGCTCATCGGAATAAATCCCTTAAGCCCATCCTTCATCTTGATCTTCACGTAATTCAACGAAACGCCGACGACGTGGACGTCATGGCCGCGATGAACTTCGGAGAGCTTCCTGGCCCAATGATTGGGCTCGGCCAACACGGACGCATTGGAGGTGAGGCGAAAGATCTTGTCGCTGGGTTTGACCAATTGGGCGGCGCCGGTGGGCACATAGGCGACCTTACCGCTCTTGAGCTTGACGCGCAGGTAATAGCGCGTGGTGCCGGTAACATCGATGTACTTGCGCGCATGCATGCGCTCGATGGTCTTGCTCCATTTGGTGGGCCGCTCGTAGGCCCATGCGTCACTCTTCAGGAGCAGCCGCGCATTCGCCGGTTCAACCTCGACGTGCTCATTTTCCGCGCGGGCGGAACTGGCGTGGGTGGTGCGATGGACAGCCGCATGATGATGAACCGGAGCCGGTACGAGCGCACCCGCGGCCGGCGCACCC
>JBOHWJ010000460.1:0-2712 GCA_050736495.1 Binataceae bacterium (SeqCode)
TTCCGAGCGCCTCTAGCGGAGCTTTAGGCGAAGCGAGCAAAGGAATCGGCGACGTGCGTTCGGAATCAGCGAGGAATCCCGGATTCTGTTCTTTTTCTGAGGTTTTTCCGGGATTCTTCACTTCGCGGACTCCGTTCAGAATGACAAAAATGACTTGTGCGGAGGTTCCCGAGATTAGCGGACTCACGCGCGCGCTTTTTCCGCGCGTCTCTCCCTGTTTACTCTCCTTGTCTGAATCTAGCCGGTCCGAAGGAGGGAATTAAAAGAAAGACGATGAGTCAATGGTTACGCGGCTTGGGCGGCGCGCGCGTAGTGCGTCGCGATCTCGCGTCCGATGAGCTCGATTTGTCCGGCCCATGCCCCGGGCTCCGCGACCGGCCATAGCACGAACTTGTCGAGGCCAGCCGCGACATAATCCGCCAGCCGCTCCATGATGTCGTCGGGCGATCCAAACAGCGTGCGTTGCACGAATTGCTCGCTGCCGCGGCCCATCTTGTCCAGCACCGGCCGCATCTCTTCCATCGCGCGATCGCGCGTCTTGGCGAGCCGGCACAAGAGGATGAGCCCTGATTCGATACGCGCATCGGCGCGGCCGAACTGCGTGGCATAATTGCGGATGGTGGCCATGTTGCGTGCGAATTCGTCAGGCATCTGGAACGACGCGAAATAACCGTCAGCCAGGCGCGCGGTGCGCTTGAGCGCGGCGTCGGAGCGCCCGCCCACCCAGATGTCGATGGTGCCCGAGTCGTTGTTGGCGCGGCGCATCGGGCGTGGCTCGATTGTCACGTTGTCAAAGTTGAAATATTTGCCGTGAAAGCTCGCGCCGGGCTCAGTCCAAATCTTGCGCAGAATCAGAATGCCTTCGTCAAGCCGGCGGCCGCGGCCTTCGGTGGGAATGCCGCACGCGGCGTAGTCGTTCAGGTTCGCGCCGGTCCCGACCGCCATCACCGTGCGGCCCTGCGAAAGATAGTCGAGCGTGGCGAAAGACTTGGCGGCGGTCAGGGGATGGCGCAGATTTAGCAAAAACACACTTGGCCCCAGCTTGATTCGCGACGTGCGCGAGGCCAGCAATGAAAGTGTGGCAACGACGTCCAGTTCGGGCGTTGGTGCCATCAGATGGTCGGACAGCCAGAATGAATCGAGTCCCCACTCCTCAGCCCGTTCAGCGACATGGATGATGGTGTCGGTACTCGGCAAACCAAGGCGAAACAAACCAAATCCGACTCCGATCTTAATCTGCTTCATGATGCTAGCTCCCGGCTAGGTAAACGCTCCTTACAGTGATATTAACAGTCCCCATGCGCGATGCGCCAACGAGTACAAAAATGGATGTAACGATTCTGGGTGCGGGCGATGCATTCGCGAGTCACGGCCGTTTCCAGTCCGGATACATCATCGATGGTGACGGGCAGCGGATCCTGATGGAGGCGGGACCGACGGTGCTGTGCGTGATGAAACGGATGGGCATTAAGCCGTCAAGCCTCGATGTGATTCTGATAAGCCATCTGCATGGTGACCATTTCGGCGGCCTGCCTTTTCTTATACTCGAATATTTGTGGGAAAGCCCACGCCGCACCAATCTCATCATCGCCGGGCCGCGCCATCTTGAGGCGCGCATGTGGCGGCTCTTCCACACCATGTTTCCGGGTCCCAAGGCCGAACTGGAACGCGTTACGCGCAAGCTCAAATTCGTCGTGCTCGAACCGGGCCGCACGCTCAAGGTGGGCAAGGCGCGCGTCAAGTCCATTCGCACGCCTCATATGAAACACGACATCTCACTCGCGCTCAGGGTCGAGCTTGGCGACAAGACGCTCGCGTTCTCGGGCGACAGTGGATGGACCGACGAGCTGTTAGGCCTCACTGCCGGCGCCGACCTGTTCCTGTGCGAATGCACTTATTTCGACAGCACCCAACTCGGGTTTCATCTCAACTACCCGGTGATCGCGAAGAATCGCGCGCGCTTCGACGTCGGCCGCATGGTGTTGACGCACGTTGGCCGCGAGGTGCTTGATCGCGGCGCTGAAATCGAGATGGAGATGGCGTCGGACGGAATGAAGATCGAGCTCTGAGCCGCATCGCTCCGCGCCGCCCGCACGGACTGCTATCCTGCGCAATTAGCTGTATGATCCGCGACGCGGATGAAACGATAAGGAGCCCGCTGGGATGGGAATTGCCGACGGCAAGCGCGCTTTGGTAATCGGCGTTGCCAATGATAAAAGCCTCGCCTGGTCGATCGCGCAGGAGTTGCACACGCAGGGCGCGGAGGTTGCCCTTACTTACCAGGGCGAAGTGCTCGAAAAGCGGGTGCGGCCGCTAGCCCAGCAGATTGGCGCGAGGGTCGTCGGCGAACTCGACGTCTCCAGCGATTCGCAAATCCTGTCGGTGATGAGCACGCTCAAGGAATGTTGGGGCGGACTGGATATGCTCGTGCATGCGGTCGCGTTCGCCGAGCGCGAGGATTTGCGCGACAGGTTTCTCAACGTTAGCCGCATCAACTTTGCGCGCGCGCTTGAGATCAGCGCCTATTCGCTGGTCGCGCTGGCGCGTGCCGCCGAACCGCTGATGGAGGCGCGTGGCGGCGGCGCCATCGTGACGATGAGTTATCTCGGCGCGGTGCGCGCTATCCCGAATTACAACGTGATGGGCGTGGCGAAAGCGGCGCTGGAGGCCTGCGTACGTTATCTCGCGCTCGACCTCGGCGCTAAGAATATC
>JBOHWJ010000461.1:0-8703 GCA_050736495.1 Binataceae bacterium (SeqCode)
CAGGAATGTCGATCCAGATCGACTACCAGCTGATGCTTGAATAAGGCACGAGAAACACCGAGCGCCAGCCCTCCGGCTCCGGCAAACAGTTCGACAGATTCCATCAACCTCCTACTCTTCCAAGAACCCCCGCACCTTCCGGCGGACTGCGCTCACGTCGCGCAGTTGACACTCCCATAGCACAAGGGCCTTCCAATCTAAAGCGAGAAGCCGCTTAAGGTTTGCCCGGTCGCGGCGCCGGTTCGCACTCAACTTCTTTCTCCAGAATGTTACGTTCGACTTAGGCATCCGGTTGTTCGGACAGTCAGGGTGGCGATGCCAGAAGCACCCGTGAATGAAAATGATCTTGCGGCGGCCCACGAATACGAGATCGGGCACCCCAGGGAGATCGCGGCGGTGCAGTCGGTAACGATAGCCCATCGCATGGATCAGTCGTCGAACGAGCATCTCGGGTCGCGTGTCTTTGCCGCGAACCCGCGACATGACCTCGCTGCGCTCGGAGCGGGTGAGGATGTCCATTTGCCCGGTGGCTCGGAATTCGATTGTTAGAGTCTGATGATTCGGGGGAATTGAGGCAACGGGCTCCGATCGCCAGATTCGTCCGTATCAGTTCGCTTTAACACCGTAGTTGCGTTAACCGCGTGATCCGCGCCGCGGCGCGAGTCTTTCCTACACGACGCGGCCATTGCCCCTTGGTCGAACAATAATGCGAGGCGCGGCGCCGTGGCAAAAGCGGCGCGACGGCGGCGGCGCTTCAGGTAAGACCTCCGCTCCATTCGTCGATAAGAGAATAGCCGACCGCGAGCAAAGTCGGGCCGATGAAGACCCCGATAAAGCCAAAGGCGAGGGCGCCGCCGACCACGCCGAGCATCACGATGATCAATGGGGCGGTGCCGCTACGGCCGATCAGGATGGGCTTGAGCACATTTTCGGAGCCGCCGACCACCACTATGCTCCAAATCAGTAGGAAAACGGCCCATCTGGTGGCACCCTCCGTGAACAGCCAAATGGCGGCTGGCAGCCAGAGCAGCACCGGGCCCATCGGGATGAAGGCGAGCAGAAAGGTCGCGAAGCCGAGCAGCAGGGCACCGGGCACCCCGGCGATCCAGAAGCCGACGCCGGCGAGCACTCCTTGTGCGAGCGACGTTCCGATAACGCCCTCGACGACGCCACGCACGGTCAAGCTGGCCACCTCGAGCAGGTGGCGGCCACGCTCGCCGCCGACGCGGAACACCGCGCGGTTGAGACGGGCGGTCACGTTGTCGCCGTCGCGATAGAAAAAGAAACAAATCAACAGGCTCAGGCTGATTTCGAGAACGCCACGGCCGAGCGCCTTACCCAGTTCGACCCCAAACGTGCGCAGCGGCACGATCAGTTCTTTCACCTGCTCGCGGCGCGCAGCGCTGTCATGCGCCAGGCGTATCAAGCGGTCCTCGATTTGCGGTCCGACCAGCGGCAGTTGTCTGACCCATGCGGGCGGCTCCTGCGGCCCTTGTTCGATGGTGTGGCGGATGGCGCTGACAACGTCGCTGACGTTGCCCGCGAGACTGTTGCCGACGATGACGAAGGGCATCACCGCGATTGTCGCCAGCAACAGCGTCATCACCAGCGCCGCGAGCGAGCCGCGGCCTCCGAGCAGATCACGCAGCCGTCCGTACAGCCCCCATGTCGAGAAGCACAGGATGGCGGCCCATAGCAACGCGGAAATGAATGGGAGCAGGACTAGAGAGCATCCGATGATCAGCAGAACCAGCACCGCCAGTCCGATGATGGCTTCTACCCGGATGCCGCCGATGATGGGCCTGTGGGCGGCGTCCTGACTGTCTTGGTTATGCTCAGTGGGGTTCATAGCCGCAAATTCCACATGAGGCTGTAGAGTGGCATCGACGCACTATTTCAGCAACGCAGCGACTTCCCAACGCCAGTTGCGCCCCTCCATGCCATGCGGTTGCGGGAAACGCACGGCGAATGAGGGCAGGAAAAGTAGCGCATAAGTCTCGCGTAAGTCCAAGGAAGAACGCGCGCAAGCGTGCGGTCCGGCCGGCATCAGAAAGCACGCGCAGGCGTGTGCGGCGGAGGCGGGTGGTTGCTCAGCGCCCGCCCGCACTGGGAGACTGTTGCAAAGCGGGGCGGCGCGCGCCGCCCTTGATGACGCGCACGCACCAAAGCCGGAACTCGTCGAGATACAGATAAATTATCGGCGTGGTGTAAAGCGTCAACATCTGGCTGACGGCGAGGCCGCCGACAATCGCGATGCCGAGCGGACGGCGCAACTCCGAGCCGGTGCCGGTGCCCAGGGCCAACGGCAAGCCGCCGAGCAGTGCCGCCATCGTGGTCATGATGATCGGCCTGAAGCGCAGCAGGCACGCCTGGTAGATGGCGTCGAGTGAATTCTTGCCTTCCTTGCGCTCGGCCTCGAGTGCGAAGTCGATCATCAGAATCGCGTTTTTCTTGACGATGCCAATCAGCAGGATCATGCCGATGAGCGCGATCACGCTTAGATCGTTGTGGCAGATGAGCAGCGCCAGCAGCGCGCCCACACCGGCCGACGGCAGCGTCGAGAGAATCGTGATTGGATGAATGTAACTTTCATAGAGAATGCCAAGCACGATGTAAACCGCGATCAGCGCCATCGCGATTAACATCGGTTCGTTGGCGAGCGAGGCCTGGAAGGCCTGCGCGGTGCCTTGGAAGCTGCCGTGGATAACGGCGGGCATCCGAATGGCCGCGGCGGCGGCGTTGATGATGTTGACGGCGTCGCCGAGCGCGACTCCCGGCGCCAGGTTGAACGAAATCGTGATGGCGGGAAATTGTCCCTGGTGATTCACCGCCAGCGCCGTCGTGGCCTGCTCGTAATGGGCGATGGCGCTCAGCGGCACCTCAGTGCCGGCACTTGAGCGCACGTATATCTCTTTCAATGTGTCCGGATTCTGCCAGAACCGCGGCGCCACCTCCATCACGACAAAGTACTGATTCAACTGCGTATACATAGTTGATACTTCGCGCTGGCCGAAGGCATCGTACAGGGTATCGTCAATTAATTGCGCCGAAATACCCAATCGCGCGGCCGTCTGGCGATCGATATGTAGCGACTCTTCCAGTCCGCTGTTCTGCTGGTCGCTGCTGACGTCGGTCAGTTGCCGGATGGTGCGCATCTTCTTGAGCATCAGCGGCGCCCATTGGTCCAACTGGTCGAGGTCCTCGCTCCGCAGGGTGTACTGATACTGCGCGTTGGTGCTGTGCGCGCCGACGCGAAGGTCCTGCGAGGCCTGCAGGTAAAGTGTCGCCCCCGCGATGCGCGCGGCCTTCTTGCGGATACGCGCGATTACCTGGCCGGCGGCAAGTTTGCGATCGGAGTAGGGCTTGAGCGCGATGAACATCCGCGCCGAATTGGTCGCGCCGGCGTTGCCGCCGGTAAACGCGATGACGTGGTCCACCGCCGGATCGTGCCCCACCACCCCGACGAACTTGACCAGCAGGCCGCGCATCGCCTGGAACGAGGTGTCCTGGTCGGCCTGAATCGCGCCCATCATGCGGCCATTGTCCTGCTGCGGGAAAAAGCCCTTGGGGATGATGACGAACAGGTAAACGTTGAGGCCGAGCGTCGCCATGAAGATCGTGAACGTGAGGCGCGGATGATGCAGCACCCACGAGAGGCTCGAATCGTAGTGCCGCAGCATCGAGTCGAATACCCGCTCGCCGGCGCGATGTAAGCGCCCGTGCGATCGCTCGTGCTCCGGCCGCAGCAGTCTCGCGCACATCATCGGCGTGGTCGTCAGCGAAACCACCAGCGACACCGCGATAGCGGCCGACAGCGTGATGGCGAATTCGCGAAACAGCCGCCCGATGATCCCGCCCATCAGCAAAATCGGGATGAACACCGCAATGAGCGAGATGCTGATCGAAATTACCGTGAAGCCAATGCCCTTGGCGCCCATCAAGGCCGCTTCCAGCGGCGCATGGCCCTCCTCCAGGTAGCGCGAAATGTTCTCGACCACCACAATCGCGTCGTCGACCACGAATCCGGTAGAGATGGTGAGCGCCATCAACGAAAGGTTGTCGAGGCTGAAGCCGAACAGGTACATGATGCCGAAAGTCCCGATCAGCGAAATCGGCACGGCCACGCCGGGAATCATGGTGGCGCGCGCGTTGCGCAGGAACAGGAACACCACCATGATGACGAGCACGATCGAGCATAACAGCGTGAATTCGACATCGCGCAGCGATGCTCGAATCGTCAGCGTCTGATCGAGCACCACGGACATCTTGATGGCGGGTGAGATGGAGGCTTCCAATGATGGGATGGTCGCCCGCACGTTGTCGACGGCGTCGATAATATTGGCGCCTGGCTGGCGGAACACGATGAGCATCACCGCGGGCGTGCCGTCCACCAGCCCGGCATTGCGAACATCCTGGACCGAATCGGTCACCTGCGCGACGTCGGACAGGCGAATGCCGGCGCCGTTGTGATAGCTGACTATCAGCGGCTGATACTCGTTGGCCTTGAGCAACTGATCGGTGGTGCTGAGCGACCACGCGGTCGTTGCGTCGGAGATTTCGCCCTTGGGACGGTTCGCGTTGGCGCTGCTGAGCGCGGTGCGGATATCTTCGAGGCCGAGCCCATAGTTGCTGAGCTGGGCCGGATTCAAGTCGACGCGCACGGCCGGCAACGCGCCGCCGCCCACTACCACCTGGCCGACGCCTTGGACCTGCGACAGTTTCTGCGCGAGGATTGACGACGCGTCATCGTACATCTTTCCGCGGCTCACAGTGTTGGAGGTGAGCGCCAGGATCATGATCGGTGAATCAGCGGGATTGACTTTCTTATAAGTTGGCCGGCTCGGCAGATTGGCCGGCAGATTGCCGCCGGCGGCGTTGATGGCGGCTTGCACGTCGCGCGCGGCGGCGTCGATGTTTCGGTCCAAATCGAATTGCAGCGCGATGTTGGTGGTGCCGAGCGCGCTGGTCGAGGTCATCTCGCTAAGGCCGGCGATGCGGCCGAACTGGCGCTCCAGCGGACTTGCGACTGAGGACGCCATGGTCGCGGGACTGGCGCCCGGGAGATTCGCCGTCACCTGGATGGTTGGAAAATCGATTTGCGGCAACGGCGAAACCGGCAGCAGGCGGAACCCGACGATACCCGCGAGCGCGACCGCGATCGTCAACAGCGTGGTGGTGACCGGACGCCGTATGAAAGTTTCCGAGATATTCACAAAGTCCGCGCGGTGGCGGCTTCCGTATAGGCAGTCTTTACTGGTTCCGTGGCGCGGCGGGCCGCCAGCCGGTCGAAGGCAAGGAAGATGACCGGCGTCGTATAAAGCGTGAGTACCTGGCTCAACAGCAGCCCGCCTACGATCGCGATACCGAGCGGACGCCGCAATTCCGAACCGACCCCGGTCCCCAACGCGAGCGGCAGGCCCCCGAGCAGCGCCGCCATCGTGGTCATCATGATCGGCCGAAAGCGCAACAGGCATGCCTGGTAGATGGCGTCGAGCGCGGACTTGCCCTCTTTGCGCTGCGCCTCGAGCGCGAAGTCGATCATCATGATGGCGTTTTTCTTGACGATGCCTATCAGCAGGATGATGCCGATGAGCGCGATGACGTTGAGGTCGCTGCCACAGATGAGCAGGGCCAGGATCGCGCCAACGCCGGCCGATGGCAGCGTCGACAGAATCGTGATGGGATGGATGTAACTCTCGTACAGTACGCCCAGCACGATGTAGACCGTGACCAGCGCCGCCAGGATCAGCATCGGCTCGCTTGAGAGCGAGGCGCGAAACGCTGCGGCCGTGCCTTGGAAGCCGGCCTGCACGCTGGCCGGCATGCCGATCTCCTTGTTGGCGTTTTCGATCGCGGTTACGGCGTCGCCGAGTGAGTAGCCGGGCGCGAGGTTGAACGAAATGGTGACGGCGGGAAATTGGCCCTGGTGGTTAATGACCAGCGGCGTAGTGCGCAAATCGTAATGCGTGAAGGCGCTCAACGGCACCTCGGTCCCGCTCGATGAGGTGACGTAAATGCTGTTGAGGTCGCCCGGATTGCGCTGGAAGCGCGGGTCGACTTCGAGCACCACGTGATACTGGTTCAACTGCGTGAAGATGGTCGATACCTGGCGCTGCCCGTAAGCGTCGTAGAGCGTGTCATCGATCATCTGCGGCGTGATGCCGAAGCGCGCGGCGGTGCCACGATCGATCACGAGCCGGGCCTGCAGGCCGCTGTTTTGCTGGTCGGTGGCGAGGTCCCGGAGCGCGGGTAGCGTAGCGAGCTTTTGCATCAGCTTCCGCGTCCAGGTAGCAAGTTCCTCCGGATTCGGATCCTCGAGGCTGTACTGATATTGTGTGCGGCTGACGCGGTCCTCAACCGTCAGGTCCTGTACCGGCTGCAGATAGAGCGAGACGCCGTCGACTTTGGCCACCTGCGTCTGCATGCGGCTGATTACCTGTTCGATGCTGGTACCGCGTTGGTCGAGCGGCTTCAGGTTAATCAGAAAACGTCCACTGTTGATGGTGGTGTTGGTGCCGTCGATACCGACGAATGACGACAGGCTGGCGACCGCCGGGTCCTTCAGGATGACGCTCGCGAGCGCCTCCTGGCGCCGCACCATGCCGTCGAACGATATGCTCTGCGGGGCCTCCGATACGCCCTGGATCACGCCCGTATCCTGCACCGGGAAGAACCCCTTGGGCGCGATGATGTAGAGAATCACCGTCAGGACCAGTGTCGCGATGGCGACCACCAGGGTTTCGCGTTGATGGCCGAGGACCCATCGTAACGTGCGGCCGTAGAACTCGATGGTTCGATCGAACACGCGTTCGGACGCGCGATAAAAGCGTCCCCGCTCCGATATCGGTGTGTGCCGCAACAACCTGGCGCACATCATCGGCGTCAGCGTCAGCGAGACCACTGCTGAAACCAGGATAGTGACGGCCAGCGTGATGGCGAATTCACGGAACAACCGCCCAACGATGTCGCCCATGACGAGCAGCGGAATCAGCACCGCGATGAGCGAGACCGGCAACGACAGAATCGTGAAGCCGAGTTGCTCGGAGCCCTTGAGCGCGGCCGTGAGCGGCGAGCCGCCTTCCTCGATAAAGCGTGAGATGTTCTCGATCATAACGATGGCGTCGTCGACCACGAAGCCGGTCGAAATAGTGAGCGCCATCAGCGTGAGATTGTTGAGGCTATAACCGAGCAGGTACATCACGCCGAATGTGCCAACCAGCGAGAGCGGCACCGCGACGCTCGGAATGATGGTCGCGGAGAGGTTGCGCAGGAAAAGGAAAATGACCAGCACGACCAGCGCGACGGTCAGCATCAGCTCGAATTGCACGTCGCTCACGGAGGCGCGAATCGTGGTAGTGCGGTCGGTCAGGATCGATACCTGCACGGAGGAGGGCAGGGAACTTTGCAGGGTCGGCAACAGGCGCTTGACGCTGTCGACGACGCTGATGATGTTCGCGCCGGGCTGACGCTGGACATTCATGATCACGGCCGGCACGCCGTTCATCCAGGACTCTTCCTGAAGATTTTCGGCATCGTCGGTGACGCGAGCGACGTCGGACAGTTTGATCGGCGCGCCATTGCGGTAGGCGACTATGAGCGGCCGGTAATCCCTGGCGGACAGCAACTGATCGTTGGCCGCAATCGTGTATGCCTGATGCGGGCCGTCGAAATTGCCTTTGGCCTCGTCAACGTTGGCCGCCAGAATCGCGGCGCGCAGCGCTTCGAGGCTCAGTCCGTAGGAAGCCAGCTCAGTCGGATTGGCCTGAATGCGTACGGCGGGCTTCTCACCGCCGCTGACGCTGACCAGCCCCACGCCCGGCAATTGCGAAATCTTCTCGGCCAGCCGCGTGTCGGCGAGATCCTCAACCTGAGCCAGCGGCAAATCCTTCGAGGTCAGCGCCATGGTCAGGATGGGCGCGTCGGCAGGATTGACCTTGCTATAGATTGGCGGGTTGGGGAGATCCTTTGGCAGATAGGTCGACGCGGCGTTGATGGCCGCCTGCACTTCCTGCTCGGCCACGTCGATATTGAGACTGAGTGCGAACTGGAGCGTGATGACCGAACTGCCAAAGGAACTGTTCGAGGTCATCTGATTGAGCCCAGGCACTTCACCGAACTGACGCTCGAGCGGGGCGGTAACCGACGAGGCCATCACGTCCGGATTCGCGCCGGGATAAAACGTGGCCACCTGGATGGTCGGGTAATCCACTTCGGGTAGGGCCGACACCGGCAACTCCCGATACGCAATGATTCCGGCAAGCAGGATGCCGGCCATCAGCAACGAGGTTGCGACTGGCCGCAGAATGAAGAGGCGCGAAGGATTCATTCGCCCTTGCCGCCGCCTGGCCCGCCGGTTTGCTTGGTGTTGACGTGGCGGTTGCCGGCGGGGCTATTGCTGAGCGTGGCGCCGCGCGCGCCACCGTTCCCGGCCGGTGCCGTGTCCGCGGCCAACTGCACGCTGACCTTGGTGCCTGGCTGCAGTTTATCGGTTCCGCTGGTTACAGCGATGTCACCGGGATTAAGGCCGGATTGGATAGAAACCAGGTCGCCTTCGCTTGCACCAATCGTTACGATGCGCGTCTCGACCGTTTGATCCGGTTTGACCACGTAGACGAAGGTGCTGGTCTGCGAACTTCGCTGCACCGCCGCCGCCGGCACCAACACCGTGTTGTGCTTGTTTCTTATAATGATGTGGGAGTTGAC
>JBOHWJ010000462.1:0-7539 GCA_050736495.1 Binataceae bacterium (SeqCode)
GCTCCGGGCCGGCCAGGGTCCGGTCGATGGCCTCCTCCAGCGCGACCATCCCGATCGAGTCCAGGCGGTGGCGGGTGGCCAGCAGGGCCGACTCGTTCACCCGGTTGGCCAAGTCGGCGCCGGTGAAACCAGGGGTCCTCCGGGCCAGGATGCCCAGGTCCACGCCTGGCGCCAGCCGCTTGTCCCGGCTGTGCACATCCCGTATCGCCCGGCGCCCAGCCAGGTCCGGCCTGTCCACCACGATCTGGCGGTCGAAACGACCGGGGCGCAACAGGGCGGGATCCAGGATGTCGGGTCGGTTGGTGGCGGCTATCAGGACCACTCCGGCCGCGGGATCGAAGCCGTCCATCTCGACCAGGAGCTGGTTGAGGGTCTGCTCACGCCCGGACGCAAACGAGCATGGTAACGCGGCGATTCCGCCGCTATGCGGCTATGGTACACGCCGCGCCCCACGAGGGGCGTGGTGGCGCGCTAGCTGTTCGCCGCCTCTGAATGCGTCGCGCGCGAGCGCGGCACTCCCACGGCCACCATTAGCAGCGGACTTTTGCCGGCCGCATGCGGCGCGAAAAACCTGCTCGTGTCCTGGTCATAGAAGGTAAGCCCGGTTGCTCCCCGCTCCAGTGAATAGGCCGCCAAATAAGCGCGGCCTCCGAGAATTCCGGCCTCCAGATGCGCGTCGCGGTAGCCGCGATTCCCCAACGCCGCCAACGCCCGTTCGAGGTCCGCCATGTAACAGATGAGCGCACTGCAGTCGGCCGCCAGCGGCTGTTCGAGGCCAAGATAACCCGCCTCGTCGCGGAAGTTGCCGGGCTTGAGCAGTTCAAATTCAGCGGATTCGCGTCGATAGTAATAGGCGCCGGGCTTCATTCCGTCGACTGCGTTGATGATCAGGTAGGTGTCACTCAGGCGCCGAAAGCCGACGCGCGGATGCTGGCTCGAGGCCGCCATTATTGTTGCCAGTTCCTCCGCGCTAATCGGCTCACGCGTGAAAATCCGCGTGGAACCGCGGCGCAGGATGGTCGCGCCGAGTCCCATCCCGGCTTCCGGCCCCAGCACTTCCGGGCGCACGATTTCGGCCGCCGTGGATGCGCGCGTAGCGGCCAGGTCGATCGCGGCCGACGCCACCGCGCTGACTTCGGCGGCGGATGTCAGTCGCGACTCGCGATGAAGCTTGACCAAATCATCGTAGACCACCTCGCGCGGCGACAGTGGAATCGTTTCCAACTCCAGAGGCGACAGTTGAGGCGACGCGGCCGTCGCCGGCCCGGTGCGTCCAAGCGCCACCATGCATACGATCCCTTCGCGCTCGCCATCCACTTCGAGCAACGATTCGACGCGCGCATCCTCGAACGCGGTAACGGCTTCCGCTTCGATTCTCTCGGCGTTCGCCGTCGCCAGCAGGTTAGCCAGGATGGTGCCCGCATCCCAAAAGCAATAGCGGTAGGCGCGCGTGCGATACTTCCACGCGCTGCGCCAGAAGATCGCGCTGACGACGAGCACGGCGCGCGCCTGCGCCACCGAAGCGCGCATCGCCGCCGCCCCCGCGAGCAGCGGACGCCAATCGCCGCGCCTTAGCCCGCGCAGTTTGAGGTCGGCGGGCGAGAAATGGTAGAGCCCTGGCTCGAGGCCGTCGACCTCGGCGGCGGCGATATAAATCTCAATCGGATAGAGCGCGCCGGCGGAGGCTGCCGCGCGAAAATGGTAGTCCTCCGCGCCAACGCGTACGCGCCGCGTGAGTCCGTCCGCGCAAAAGAGCAGCCGCGTGAGTGATTCCAAATCAAGCTGCGTATCGGCGGGCGCGGATGTCTCCTCGCGCAGCGCGGCCAGCGTCGGCATCTCGGACAGCGTCAAGCCGCGCGGCAGATTGAGCGTGCCGGCATCGGGATAGATCTTGTATGGCAGTGGCCGGTTGCCCCAATCGAGCACATGCGCGCCGCTGCGCACGCTCGTGTAGGAATGATTGGTGATTTCATGAAACGCGCGCGCCGTTTCGATATTATCGTTGGGCAACTTCGCCATGCTCCTTCGATAAATTATCCATTGGCAAG
Organism: Binataceae bacterium (SeqCode); assembly: GCA_050736495.1. Lineage (GTDB taxonomy): Bacteria > Desulfobacterota > Binatia > Binatales > Binataceae > JBOHWJ01. The sequence goes on from JBOHWJ010000462.1 coordinate 2,049, forward strand.
CATAGCACTGGCGCGCCGCGCTGTTGCGCCGTCAATCGCGCGCCGGCCGGTCTCGAAAGCCGCCGATGCGCGAATCCGACGGCGGCTATACCATGCCGCGCGGTGCGTGCTATAGAAAATTCGCCCGACGGACGGCCGACTCCGTATTCGAGATGCTGCCTGCGGCGTATTCGAGTATCGTGACGGTTCGCATCTGACGGGCGCTCGAACCGATCGTGTATGGATCGAAACCGACGGCACGAAGCGCCACAGGAGGGTGCATTCATGGCAACGCGGTTGACGGCGGCCGAAGTCAGAGGCGTCTACGAGAAAATCAGCAACTGGGGGCGCTGGGGCAAGGACGACGAGCGCGGCGCGCTCAATTTTATAACGCCGCAAAAGCGTGCGGCGGCGGCACGGCTGGCGCAAACCGGAGAGATTGTCTCGCTCGCGTTGCCGCTGGCGACTAAGGCCACGATCGAAAACCCGCAGCCTGTGCAGCATCTGATGCTTTCCGCGGGCGCGCCCGGTTATGCCGCGCTCGACTATTTTTCGATCGCGCCGCACGGGATGGCCTTCACTCATCTCGACGCGCTCTGCCATGTCTTTCTGGACGGCAAAATGTACAACGGCTTCAGCGAGCGCGAAGTCGGCCGCTTCGGCGCGCACAAATGCCCGATCGACGTCACACGCGACGGTATCATGAGCCGCGGCGTGCTGCTCGATATTCCCAGGGTGCGCAAGGTCGAATGGCTGGAGTTGCGCGAGCCCATCTTTCCCGAAGACCTCGACGCCGCGGAAAAACTCGGCGGTGTGCGCGTCATCGAAGGTGACGTCCTCCTGATTCGCACCGGACGCCATCAGCGGCGCAAGGCCAAGGGACCGTGGGATCCACGGCGCGACGGGCTCTCCGGACTCGATGCGTCATGCCTGGAATGGCTGCACGAACGTAGAGTCGCGGTGCTCGGATGCGACGGCGTGAGCGACATCGTGCCGAGCCCCTATGGCGCCGACAATGGGCTCCCGATTCATATTGGCACGCTGGTGGTGATGGGCATTCATCTGATCGACAATACCGATCTCGACGCGCTTGCAGCCGCCTGCGCGCGCCATAACAAATACGAATTTCTGTTTGCGATGGCGCCGCTCATCCTGGAGCAGGGTACGGCGTCGCCGGTCAATCCGCTCGCTCTGTTCTGACGCACGCGTGATGTGCGGATTGCGGGCGCGGGCGCGCGTTTGTGCCGATTCGTCGAAGAAGTACGAGGCACGCGCGCGCCACGCTCAGCCCGCACTGGCGCTCACGCACGCTCGTCATGCAGAATTGGAAACAACGGCAGGAGGACTTACGATGACACCGAGGCTAACGGTTGACGAGATCAAGGCGCTATTCGATAAGCTCAGCAACTGGGGACGCTGGGGCAAGGACGATCAGCGCGGCGCGCTCAACTTTATCACCGACAAAAAACGCGCGGCTGCGGCGCGATTGGTGCAGACCGGCGAAGCGGTGTCGCTCGCCTTGCCGCTCGCCACCATCGCGGCGCTCGACAATCCCACGCCCGTGACCCATCTGATGACGCAGGTCGGCGCCGACTCGCACGAAGAATTCCTGCCCTACGCGGGCGACTACTTCGCGATTGCGCCGCATGGCCTCGCCAATACTCATCTCGACGCGCTCTGTCATGTCTTCTGGCAAGGCAAAATGTATAATGGCTTCGATGCCACCGAGGTCGGTTCGCATGGCGCGAGGAAATGCGCCATCGACGTCACCAGCCAGGGCGTTATCAGCTGCGGCGTTCTGCTCGACATTCCAAAGATCAAAAAGGTCGAATGGATGGAGCTCGGCGACCGGATTTTTCCCGAGGATCTCGACGCCGCCGAAAAGGACCATCACGTCAAGGTCGAAGAGGGCGACGTCCTGCTGATTCGCACGGGACGCGACCGCCGGCGCAAACAGAAGGGGCCATGGGACGCGTTTCGCGAAGGACTGGCGGGGCTCGACGCCGCGTGCCTGCCGTGGCTACATGAACGCCGCGTCGCCGTGCTTGCATCGGACGGTGCCAGCGACGTCGTGCCGAGCGGCCACAAGGACCTGGCGATGCCGATACATACGTGCGTGCTCGTGATGCTGGGCGTGCATCTGATCGATAACGCCGACCTCGAAACGCTGGCGGCGGCGTGCGCGCGCAACAACCGTTACGAATTCCAGTTCACGATGGCGCCGTTGATCTTGAAACGCGGCACCGCCTCGCCGGTTAATCCGCTCGCGCTATTCTAGCCCGGCCGATATCATTCTGGCAGGGAGATCGTAACTACACCTATCCGGGAGCATCGTTGATGAAGACTGAAGCGCTCGTAATCGACGCGGACGGCCATATCCTGGAGCCGCCTGACTTGTGGGAAAAATATCTCGAAACGAAATATCGCGACCGCGCCATCCGTATCAAGGTCGGCGATGACGGCTTCGAATACCTCGAAGTCGACCGCAAGCGGGCCATGCTGACGCGTCAGGGCCAACTCGGCACCCTTGGCGGAATGGGCAAGCAGGTCGAGGAAGCGCGCCGCCGGCGCGAGGAATTCGTCAACTCCGGCCGCGCCGATGAATTGCGCTACCAGACGTTCCTTCCCGAAGACACCTATTTGAAAGGCGCCGCTTTCGGCACCATGGATATGAAAGAGCGCCTGCAACTGATCGACAAGGAGGGGATGGCGAAATCCGTTCTCTACCCGACGATCGGACTGCTGTGGGAATGCGAGACCGTCGACGCGGAAATCTCGGCGGCCTACTGCCGCGCATACAACCGCTGGATCGCCGACTTCTGCCGCGACTCTGGCGGCCGGCTAGTGCCAATCGCGCATCTCTCGCTTGGCGATCCCAACGAGGCGGCGCGAGAGCTGGAGCGCGCGGTTAAGGACGGATGCCGCGGCGCCTTTGTCGCGCCGTTTACCATTTCGCGCGTGCCCCATGGTGATAAGGCGCACGACCGCGTCTTCGCGGTGGCCGAGGAGGCCAACATTCCCATCGCGATTCATCCGACACTGGAACCGCCCGCCTGGGGCATCCATCATCGCTATGAGCATTTCGGCTGGGCCGCCTGGTACTTCGACATCTTCGCCGGCCATGGCGTGCAGCATGCGTTCGCGACCTTCTTTCAGCTCGGCGTGTTCGATCGCTTCCCGCGTCTGCGCGTGGTGGTGCTGGAATCGGGCGGCGGATGGATTGGCTATTTCCTCGATCGCGCCGACGCGGTCTTTAGCGGCACCACGATCGCGCAAACCGTGCGCCTAAAGGAAAAGCCGTCGTACTATTTCAAAGATCGCTGCTTCATCTCAGCCGACCCCGATGAGCGGACCATTGCCGGCCTGATGCCGCTGGTGGGTGAGAACAAGTTCTTCTGGGCGAGCGACTATCCACATCCCGACCATCCGGGCAACTATCTCGAGGAATTGTCCGAAATGGTCCGGCCGATGACGGAGTCGGGCCGCCGCGGAATCCTGGGTGAGAATGTCGCGCGCGCCTACAACCTGATGTAGCCGTTGGCTGAAGCGCGGGATTCCCCGCGCGTTGATTCTGCGAAAGGGCGGGGCACTCGGCTCCGCCCTTTCATTTTGCGTCGTGGCGATTGCCCTAATTCGAGGTAACCTTTAACAGGGTGCCAAGCTTTGAATGAGTGAGTGTCCAGACCAAGTACGGCCTCATGCGTTGATGAAATCCGTTTCCCTTATCTTGGCTTGACGGTGGTTAGCGCCCGGATAAGGACCGTCATACCCTAACGCCTTCATTTTTCGGATAAACTCCCGGCGCTTGCACGGCGTTAAGGAAGGCATCGATCCGGGCGGGAAAACTCAGCCGTCCAGACGCTTTGGAGCTACGAACAGGTCTTTCCCGTCAATAGCGGGCGGACGCTCTCGCCCAATTTTGACAGTCACATCGATCCAATTATCGAGAGCGTCGAATAATTCTTTTTCGGCGTCCTCGCGCGAATTTCCAACCGCCCACAATCCTTCGAATTCCGGTATGGTAGCGAAATATCTTCCGCCTTCGATTTTCTCGTAGTTGGCGTGACTCATGGCGGCTCGGAGATATTCGAGGCAGGTTGCCATCCGCTTCGCCCCCTCTTTATCCTATACGCTTTTAGGCAAGTTTTGTACAAGACGCTGCCAGATGCTACTGCACGGCCACTGTAACTGTTCTGTCCATAACCTTCGCAAATCTGCCTCAAACAGGGCGGGTTGCTTCGCGTAAGCCGAGCCACTATTGTACAATTTTCGTCCTCATGTCATTCTTCGCTTTGCGGGCTTGTTCAGAATGACAAACGGGTCTCTGCAGAGGTTACCGGCGGGTCAGGTTGAGGTTTGATGAAACCTTTGTCGGCGGTAAGGAAAGGAGCAAGCATCGCGAGCAAGGCCTTCATCTCGGAACTGGCATAACCGGCAAGGTTGCGGTCATTGGCGCGATTGCTCGTTTGTCAATTTGCCTGGCGTCTTCAAACCAATTCCCGCGATATGCTTGATCTTGGACGAAGTCGCGCCTTGTCCCAATGTTTGAAGTAAGTTGGGTCTTGGAGGTCATCAAGCCAAGGTCATCCTGAGGCGCGCCATTACGCCCTGTCGCTCAGCGTCCGCTATCCAATCTCCAAGCCCCGCTCTGTCCCAATATTGCAGATAAGATATATCTTCAGGCCGCACAAGGCCTTTGACCGAAATGCGCACATGGCGAGGTGTACCATCGGGCTTCTTGCCTTGATCTACAACTTGGTTTTCCACTTGCTTAAATACTTCATAAGCGAGTATGTCGGCTGCTTGTAGCGGAACTACATCTTTGCAGCTAAAACTCAAACTCCCGATACGAAATCCTTTACTCAGTGCAGGGTCACTTCGTAACTGCCGGAACATCTCCATAACTTGGCCGACACCTTCATTAGCACCACATTCAAACACCCAATCGATTGGATGTTTACGGTTTCTATTCGGGCTCTCGCACTATTCTCTTGCGGCAATCAAACAGGCATGCGCGCACCAACCATAAACACCACCATAGAATTTTTTTAGCCATCTTGGCATCACCGTTTCCCAGTTTTCTTTGATAATGGCTGTCTCTACCGCGACTCTAGTGCGCGACTTTATGATCGGGTGGAGTTCACTTAAAAACATGCCGCTGCGTTTTGGATTCCACCCACGCTCCTTTGTAAACTCTCAGTGCCATGTCTCTTTAGCAGGATGCTGAAAAACTACTTTGAACCTCCAATACTCAGTAGTGATAGCATAACACATCTTGTGTCAGCTCGTCGTAGCACGTCTCAAAAGCGAGTCGAAATCCCTTTTTCAGCATCCTGCTAGGTCTGCGCGATGCATCATTTTTACTCAGTAGGGCTTTTTCTTTGGAATTGGCACCCATTCTTTTTCGAACTGACGCCACTGCGACACTTGCCCAATGTATCCTGCGACTACCGCGACGCGGTTCTTTGCGTCGGTCCAGCTCTCATCGCAGTAAACCTTGAGGATCGACAAG
>JBOHWJ010000463.1:0-3269 GCA_050736495.1 Binataceae bacterium (SeqCode)
GTTCCTCTCCGACCTCGGCGCCGAAGTTACCAAGATCGAAAACCGCGAGACCGGCGACTTGAGCCGCTGGCTGATCGCCGGGTTGATCGGCGGACCCAACGTCAAGAATGCGCATCTGTCGCATTACTTCATCGCGATGAATCGCGGCAAACGCAGCCTCACCGCGGATCTGAAAAAGCCCGAGGCCATCGAAATCGTCCACCGCATGGCGAAGAGCTACGACGTGCTGCTGACCAACTACCGGCCCGGCGTGCTCGATCGCCTGGGGATCGGCTACGAGGAGCTGCACAAGGTCAATCCGCGCCTCATCTACGCGCAGGCCAGTTCATGGGGTCCCAAGGGGCCATGGACCATGCGGCCGAGCCGCGACACGCTTGCGCAAGCGGCGAGCGGCCTGATGTCGAAGACCGGAATGCCCAACGATCCGCCACTGGCAGCCGGCGCGGCGATCGCCGACCAGACCGGCGCCCTCACGCTGGCGGGTGGGATACTGGCCGCGCTTTTCATGCGTGAGCGCACCGGCGAGGGACGGCGCGTCGACGCGTCGATTTACGGCACCATGATCGCCGCACAGGGGTTCGAGCTCAATTATTATGCGCTCACCGGGGAGGAGCCCGAGCGTGCCGGGCGCGGTCATCCATTTCTGCACGGCGTATGGGGCGCGTTCCGCACCAAGGATAGCTACCTGTGCATCGCCGGCGTCGACGACCAGCGGTGGCCGCGTTTCTGCAAGATCATGGGGATCGAGAATGTTCAGAACGACCCCGAATGCGGCGATAACGCCACGCGCAATTTCCACGGTGCGAAAATCGAAGCGATTCTCGACTCTGTTTTCCCCAAAAAGACCACCCGCGAATGGCTCGACGAGTTGAACGCCGCCGACATCCTCGTGACCGAAGTCGCGACGCATACGCAAGTGATGTCGAGCGAGCAGGCGCGGATCAACGGCTACGTGATCGATCTCGACCACCCGATCGCCGGCAAAATCTCGGTCACCGGTTGCCCGGTATCGTTCAACGGCGAAATCACCACCCAAGCCCAGCCGGTTTCCGAGCACGGCCAACACACCGAGGAGATACTGCTCGAACTCGGCTACTCGTGGGAGGAGATAAGCGCGCTGCGCGACACCCAGGCAGTTTGATCGAATCGCCACCCGTTGGACAGTTTGCGCGGAGCGGCACTAGAATCGCCACCAGCGGAGCCATGACCGCAACGACATGCGCTCACACGCGAGCGCCGCACAGCTCACGCGAAGGAGAAACGACGATGGCCAAATATACCTTCATCGTGCTGACCAACCCGACCGCCGGCAAGGAAGCCGAGTACAATCAATGGTACAATCAGACCCATGTGCCCGATGTCCTGAACGTGCCCGGCATGGTGTGCGCGCAGCGTTTCAAGCTCGCGAACGCCCAGATGGGCCGCAACAATCCTTACAACTATCTCGCCATCTATGAGATCGAGACTGACGATCTCGAAGCTGTGCTGAAAGAAATGAAGGCGCGTGGCGGCACCGCCGATATGGTGATGAGCGATGCGATCGACGTGAAAAACGCCTCGGCTTCCATTTTCACGCCGGCCGCCGACAAGGTGATGGCCAAGGACGTCGCGCGGCCGCGCCGCGCCGCCTAATCTTGCTCTGCACGGCTGGGCGCGGCGCCGCGCCTGGCCGTGCTCCAGGCTCCTGCGGTTCGACTGACCCGACAATTCGCAAACAGCCATCGTCAGCCCGCGCCCGGATGGCGGCATCGATAGCCTTAGGCAACCCTTGGCACGAGGTTTCACGGGATCCTCTTTTTTGCTCACGAGCGAACGCGCAATTGAACCAGCCTTGCAATTTTGAATCGATAAAACTGGCGGCTGGTCAAAGAAGCTCGCGCCGTGGGCGAGATTTTACGGTCGAGGATTCGGCACGGCTAGCCGTTTTGCTTCCGTCCTGATGTAAATCCTGCTTTTCTTTGAGCGGTACTTTTTTGTCATGTCCGCTGCAAACATCAAAGCGATAAAGGCGCGCGAGATTCTCGATTCGCGCGGAAACCCAACTGTCGAAGTCGATGTGCATCTCGGAGGCGGCGGCTTTGGCCGGGCCGAAGTGCCCTCGGGCGCATCAACCGGCGCGCATGAGGCGCTCGAACTGCGCGACGGCGACCCCAAGCGCTACGGCGGCAAGGGCGTGCGCAAGGCGGTCGATAATGTAAACGGCGTGATCGCGTCCAGGCTCGCCGGCATGGACGCCTCGATGCAGGCCATGCTCGACCAGGCGCTAATCGAACTCGACGGCACCGAGAACAAGTCGCACCTGGGGGCCAACGCGATGCTGGGCGTGTCGCTCGCGGCGGCCCATGCGGCGGCCGCGGCCAAGGGCGTCCCGCTCTATCTGCATCTCGACAATGCGGCGCACGTACTGCCGGTGCCGATGATGAACGTGCTCAACGGCGGCCGGCATGCCGACTCCAATGTCGACATGCAGGAGTTCATGATCGTGCCGCACGGCGCGCCGAGCTTCGCCGAAGCGTTGCGCATGGGCGCGGAGGTCTTTCACGCGCTGGCGGCAGTGCTGAAGAAGCGCGGCTATTCGACCAATGTTGGCGACGAAGGCGGTTTCGCGCCCAATCTGCGCAACAACGAGGAGCCGATCGAAGTCATCATGGAAGCGGTGGTGCGCGCCGGCTACCAACCGGGCAAGGACGTCTCGCTCGCGCTCGACCCAGCCTCTAGTGAATTTTACGAGAACGGCAAGTACGTCTTCGCCCGTTCGGACAAAACGGCACGCGACGCCGACGAAATGGTGCGCTTTTACGCCGACTGGCTAGACCATTACCCGATCGTTTCGATCGAAGACGGGCTCTCCGAGGACGATTGGAGCGGATGGCAGACGCTGACGCGCGAACTCGGTGGCCGCGTGCAGCTCGTTGGCGACGATCTGTTCGTCACCAATCCGCGGCGGCTGGAGCGCGGAATCAAGGAAAAGGCCGGCAATTCGATCCTGATCAAGTTGAATCAGATCGGCACGCTGACCGAAACGCTCAGCACCATCACGATCGCGCGTGCGGCCGGCTATACCTGCGTCATCTCGCATCGCTCGGGCGAGACCGAGGACACCACTATCGCCGATTTGGCGGTCGGCACCGGCGCCGGCCAGATCAAGACCGGATCGGTGAGCCGCGGCGAGCGTATCGCCAAATATAATCGCCTGCTACGCATTGCCGAGGAACTCGGCGGCCAGGCGCGTTATCCGGGCGCCAACGTATTTACGCGCGGGGGCACGG
>JBOHWJ010000464.1:0-4029 GCA_050736495.1 Binataceae bacterium (SeqCode)
CCACTCGTTCGTGCTCGCCCGGGGCGAGGGTGCGGCCGCCTCTGGTACGCTCCGCGAGATGACGGTAACTGTTCTCGACCATCACGATTGAAGCGTCAATCAGCACGCCAATCGCCAGCGCAAAGCCGCCGAGCGACATGATGTTGGAGCTTACCCCCAAGTAGTACATGGGAATGAAAGAGGCGATCAGCGCCAATGGAATGCTCACGATCGGAATCAACGCCGAGCGGAAGTGAAACAGGAAGAAGATGATCACAAGGCTTACGATTACTGCTTCCTCGATCAGATCCTTCTTGAGGGTGGAGATCGAAGCGGAAATCAGGCCCGCGCGATCATAGCCGGCGACTATCTCAACTCCCGGTGGAAGGCTTTCCTTAATCTCGGCAATCTTTTGCTTGACCCCGTTAATGACGTTAAGCGCGTTCTGTCCGTAGCGCATCACCACGATGCCCCCGACGGTCTCACCTTCGCCGTTCCATTCCGCGACGCCTTCACGAAGATCCGGTCCGAAGCTGACCACGCCGAGATCGCGCACGAGGATCGGGGTGCCGTTATGACTGCCAACCGGTATGTTCTCCAGATCTGCCAGCGTCTTGATGTAACCGACCCCTCGGATTAGGTAGTCGGCGCCGGTCATTTCCAACACGCGGCCGCCGACCTCGTTGTTGCTGTCGCGGATTCTGTCGATCACGGTTTCGAGTGGGATGTGCATCGCTAGCAGCCGATGGGGATCGAGCTTGACCTGATATTGACGGACAAACCCGCCGATCGTGGCAACCTCGGCAACGCCGGAGACGGTTTCGAGTTGGTAACGCACGTACCAGTTCTGAAGGGTGGTGAGATCGGCGAGGTTCAGGTTGTTCCGTTTGTCGAGCAGGACGTATTCGTAGACCCATCCGGCGCCGGTAGCGTCTGGGCCCAGCACCGGATGAACATTGGGTGGCAACTGGCCTTGAAGCTGCTGAAGATATTCAAGCACACGGCTGCGCGCCCAATAGAGGTTGGTGCCGTCCTGGAAGACGACGAAGACATAGGAATCATTGAACATGCTCTGCGCACGCACTGCCTTGACGCGCGGCGCAGCGAGCATCGCCGTGACGATCGGATAAGTGACCTGGTCCTCGATGATGTCGGGCGGTTCGCCCATCCATTGGGTATGAATGATCACCTGCACGTCTGAGATGTCGGGCAGGGCGTCAAGCGGAATTCGTTCCAACGACCACGCCCCCGCCAGAACCACCACCCCCAGCAACAACACCACCAGGAAACGATTGCTGCCACACCAATCGATGATTTTATTGATCATGGCGTTTCCCGCTTACATTCCGCCCGGCACTGACATGCTGAGGTGGCGAGTCGCGATTTGCTTCCCGGCCCGCGTTGCGATCACCGTGACGTTCCAGGTCCCGCCGCCTTGGAGATTGACCGTCGCGGCGTAAGTTCCGTTCTCCGGCTTGGCGTTGGCTTCCACGCGCATCGCTGACATGCCCATGGCCGGCATCGCTGACATGAAGAAGACCACCGACACGTTCGCATCGGTTACCGATGTTCCCGACGAATCGTGGACCGTGATGAGCACCTGATTGCTGCCCTTATGTGGCGGGCTGGGCTTCGTCGTGATCTCTATTGTGCCCACCGGCGCCATGGCGGCGGCGCTGGCTCCCGGTGGCGGAGGAACGAACGTTCCAAGTGCGGCCTGCAACTGGCTTTCCGAATCGATCAGGAAATTGGCCGAGCTGACGATACGTTCGCCCGCGCGCAGACCCTTGCGAATGACGAATTCGTGCCCGGCGTGAACGCCGAGCTCGACTTCGGTGGGAGTGAGATAGCCGCCGCCGCGATCGACGAATACCACGTCATGCGTACCGGTGCGCAGCACGCCCGAATCGGGTATCACCAGCCCCTGTCCGAGGTCCGGCTTCAGCGTGATACTAACGAACATTCCGACCTTGAGCAGGGCCGCGCGATTGGCAAAATCGCAGCGCACGCGCGCGGTGCGCGTTGCCGGATCTATCGCATTCCAGATGAAATCGACGTGGCCGGCGAAGTGCTTACCCGGATAGGCGTCGACCGTGACCGTGACCGGATCTCCGGTTTTGATTTCGCCGATCTGGTCCTGAAATACGGCCGCATAGACCCAGACGTGCGAGAGGTCGGCGATGGTATAGAGGCGCGTCGCGGGGTCGACGTACATATTTGGCAACGCCGCGCGGTCGAGCACATAGCCGCTCATTGGGGAGTAGATCGTGACGGTCTCGCGCGCGGTGCGGTCGCGCTTGAGCCGGGCGATCTCACCTGGCGAGACGCCCGAGAGACGCAGACGCTCAAGCGCGTCGGCGGCGAGCGAAGCCGCGCCGGCGGCGACTCCCTCAACCTCACTCGTAGTCAAGTTGAGGTTGGCATGCTGTGCGATCAGGTAATCATTTTCGGCGGCCGCCAGCGCGGGGCTGTATATGGTGAACAGTGGCTGGTCCTTGCGCACGTATTGATAGGTATAGTCGGCGTAAACGCGGCGGATCCATCCACTGAAGCGCGTCTGAACGTAGCCTTCGAGCCGCTCGTCGGGCGCGACCGTGCCGGTGGTGGTAATATGGGCGGTGAGCGCCTCTTCCTTGACAGTGGCGAAGGTGACGCCGATTAGTCGGCGCTGTTCGCCGGTAAGCTGGATCGGAGCGAGCTTGGGCGTGTCGATGCCGGCGGCGGGGTTCGCGGCTGCCGCGCCGCCGGCCGCATCGGCGCGCGGTGACGCGGCCGCGATCGCAAAAGCGATCATAATCGCGACGCCGATATGCGCGATTGCGTACGCACGAAGGCGCGGGGTTCGCGGATATATACTCAGTCCGGTAGCAACCCTGGTATCAGTCTTCATTGCACGTTACCGATTAGCTCCTGGATTTTGGCGATCGCGATTTCATGGTCGGCCAAAGTGCGGAAGTACTCCTGGCGGAGCCGCAGTAGATCGACCACCGCGGATAACAAGGTCTGGAAATCGACTTTGCCGAGGCGGTAGTCGGCGAGTGCGGAGGCGACCGTGGCTTGGGCCTGTGGAATGAGGCCTTCGTCGTAGAGCGTCATCACGCGCCGCGTGGTTTGTACGGCGAGTCGTTGGTTTTCGGCCGCGGCGACCACCGCGAGACGGTCGGCGCGCATCTCGGCGCGAGCGGACTGTCTATCCAGTGCGGCCTGCTTAATCGCCGGCGTCTGGCGGCGCCAGAAGTAGAGCGGAATCCGCGCGCTGAGAGTGAGCATGTAATAATCGGGAAAGGCGGCGCCGGTTTTCTGATACATCCCGGCAACCGTGAAATCGGGTTCGTAACCCTTGCGTGCGAGTGCGAGCGCGGCGCCGGCGCGGGCTTCGCTGGCGGCGGCCTGTTTGAGCGCGGGCGCGCGCGCCTCGGCCAGTTCGCGCAGGCGCGGAGCGTCGAGATTGAACGGGGTCGGCGTAACCGCGCCTATCTCCACGTCGGGTGAGTCGATTTCGCGCCCAAGGATTTGCTTGAGCGCGGCCTCGTTCTGCTCGAACTGCTCGCGGGTGAGGGCAACCTCTTTGAGCAGAGCGGTCAATTCGAGTTGCGCCTTGAGGACGTCCTGCTGCTGGGCGAGACCGAGGCGGTATTGTGCTTCGGCGGTATGCTCAACGGCCGCAAGCTGATCGTGGGTGCGCTGGAGCAGGGTAAGAGTCCGGGCCAGATAGAACAGGTTGAAATACGTTTCGCGAACGCTCTCGGCGATCTCTCTTGCGCTTTGCTCGTAAGCGGCATGCGCGGCGTCGGCCTGCTGTTGCGCTTCGCTGGCTCTGAGACGCAGCTTTCCGGGAAAGGGGATGTTCTGCGAAAAGCCATAACCGAAATAGGCAAAGCTATTGGTTTGCAGGCGATTGCCCGGCAGCGGATTGCCCACCGCCAGGTTCTGCACCGTGACCTCTGGGTCGGGCAGAGTCGCCGCCTGGATTGGTATCTGTTCGAGCGCTCGCCATCGCGTATGCGTTGCGGCGAGGAGCGGACTTGAGCGCATCGCCTCGGTAACCAG
>JBOHWJ010000465.1:0-6839 GCA_050736495.1 Binataceae bacterium (SeqCode)
GTTCAGGAATCGGGCGCGAGGGTGGCAATTGGAGTTTCGATTTCTACTGCGACGTGAAAAACGTCTCGATATTCAAAGGCTCGTTCGCTTAAAGTGACGAGCTGATCGGATCCGAGAATCCTTGGAACCGCGCTCGATTCTGATTTCAGGAAGCCCGATTAGCTAGAACGAGGAGTGTGGAAAGTATCGCAGGATTGGGCCGGCCAACCGTCGGAGGCACGAAATGGTTCAGGTTATGAAATAGGCTACATGGGGATCGGCATCAAGAATCCTGGCGAATGGAAAAATTTCGCCGCGCGGATATTGGGCATGGAGCTCGCCGACGAGGAGGAGCGCGACCGCTGCTATCTGAGGATGGACTACTGGCACCACCGCCTTGTGCCGCACGCCAACGGGACTGACGATTTGGAGTACCTGGGCCTGCGCGTTGCGGGGCCCGATGAATTTGGCGAAATGCAGCGGCAGTTGTCATCGGCGGGAGTCAACTATCGCGTCGGTACGGAGGGCGAGGCGGCCGAACGTCGCGTGCCCGAGGTGATGAAACTGGCCGATCCCGGCGGCAATCCGGTCGAGATCTTCCACGGCCCGGAAATCCAGACAAGCAAACCGTTTCACCCGGGCCGGCCAATGCACGGCCGTTTCAAGACTGGTACCGGTGGGATAGGTCATTGTATTATCCGCCAGGGTGACACTGAGGCCGCACGGCGCTTTTATACTGTTCCAGGCATGCGCGGAAACGTCGAGTACAAGTTTCGTACGGGCAAACGGATTGTTGCGCCGGTGTTTATGCACTGCAACGATCGCGACCATACGGTTGCGTTTGGAATCGGTGCGCAGAAGCGCCACATCAATCACCTGATGATCGAAGTTGACAATCTCGACGACGTCGGTCTCACCCACGACCTGGTACGCCGCGAGAAGGTCCCAATCGCGATCACACCAGGCAAACATTCTAACGATCATATGTTTTCGTTCTACATTCAGAATCCCTCCGGTTGGATGATTGAGTACGGCTGGGCGGGTAGACCCGCAACTCATCAGTCCGAATACTACGTCGAGGACATGTACGGGCATCAGCCGGGGGCGGGTGGTTTCGGAGCAGAGGGCGAGCCGCGCATTGACCGAACGGCGCGTTTACTAAGGAGAGACATTCGCACGGGCTATCCTGCGCCAGCGTCATTGAACTAATTATATGCCGGTTAAACCGGCCAGGAGCACGCATGTTGGATGAAGCGACCAGGGCGAAATTAGCGAAGCGGCTTCACGAAGCGGAAAAGAGCAGAAAGGCGATTCGGCTCTTCTCTGCCCAGTTTCCCGACATGACGATTTCTGACGCCTACGCGATTCAGCGCGCGTGGGTCGACATCAAGCTCTCTGAAGGACGCAGGGTCATCGGAAACAAGATTGGTCTCACGTCGCGCGCCATGCAGTCGCTGGGGAATATCAACGAGCCGGACTACGGTGTTCTGCTCGACGATATGCTCTATCATGACGGCGCGGAAATTCCAGTTAACCGCTTCATCACCCCGATGCTCGAGAACGAGCTCGCCTTTATACTCGGCAAACCGCTGGAGGGGCCGAATTGCACAATCTTCGACGTGTTCAGCGCGACCGAGTATGTGATTCCGGCGCTGGAAATCGTGGATCTGCGCATGATGCGAAACGATCCCGAGACCAACGGCCAACGAAAAATCTTCGACACGATCGCGGACAATGCCGCTAACGCCGCGTTGGTAATCGGTGGTCGTCCGATTCGGCCACTCGACGTCGACCTGCGCTGGGTTGGCGCGCTCTGCTATCGCAACAACGTGCTTGAGGAGTCAGGCATTGCCGCGGCGGTCCTGAACCATCCGGCCAACGGCATCGCGTGGCTCGCGAACAAGCTTGCGCCGCATAGTCAACGGCTTGAGGCGGGCCAGTTGGTCATGGCCGGTTCCTTCACGCGGACCGTGCCGGCACGCGCGGGCGACACCTTTCATGTCGATTACGGCGCGCTGGGATCGATATCCTGCCGCTTCGTCGGAGAAACCTGAGGTGTTTGGCGAAGAAGTACAAAGCGCCAGCGAACTGACGGAATGAATATTTCCCCAACGGTTCCATTTAGACGGAGGTTTCAGCGATGGATCTGGGAATCGCAGGCCGTAAGGCTATCGTATGCGCATCCAGTCGCGGGCTTGGGCGTGCCTGCGCCGAGGCCCTGGCGGCGGAAGGTGTTCACGTCGTCATCAACGGACGAGACAAAGATCGTCTGGAAAAGGCGCTGCAAGAGTTCCGCGGCGCTGGCGCTAACGTGACGGCGGTTCGAGGCGACATTACCACGGATGAAGGGCGGGCGGCGCTGCTTGCGGCATGTCCGGAGCCGGACGTGCTGGTGAATAATAACGCCGGGCCGTCTCCTCGCAATTTCGTCGATATCGATCACGATAGCTGGCTTACTGGCATTGAGGCGAACATGATCGCGCCGCTGATGCTGGTGCGGGCTGTTCTTCCGGGGATGCGAAAACGGCACTTCGGGCGAATCGTCAACATCACGTCGGCGATGGTCAAAACGCCACGGCCGCCGATGGCTCTATCGTCCGGTGCGCGCGCCGGTCTCACGGCGGTTTTGAAGGGGCAATCGGTCGACTGCGCACGCGACAATGTCACAATCAACAACCTACTGCCATATATTATCGACACCGATCGCCAACGCTCGCTCGCTCAGCGCCGGGTGGAAGCCGAGGGCATAACGTTCGAGCAGGCTCGTGCGCAGCAGATAGCGTCAGTCGCGGCGAAACGGATGGGAGAGGCTAGAGAATTCGGCGCGATTTGCGCGTTTTTATGCAGCGCGCAGGCAGGCTATATCTCCGGGCAGAATATCAACGTCGATGGCGGGTCATATCCAGGATTGATTTGATCGGCAGGCTTGGCGCGGTGGTGCCGCATGCCGCGGCGAACAGATTTGCGCTCGGAAGCGAGGGCTACCGGAACCAGAGAATATGCGCCTCTTCAAGCGGAACACGCGCGGCTGGATGCGATGCAATAACCCGCGGTGTGTAGTCAGTGGCCGAGCGTGACGCCGGAACTTCCGCATTATAAGTGTAGCCTTTCATCGATCCCGTAAGCCGGCCGCCGCGAGACATTTCAAGTCGTGGAGCGGGTCCGCCGGACAAGGGTTCCGCGTATAGTTCCACGCGCACCGCTTCGGGGTCGACGCCGCCGAAATACACCTGGACGTGGAACGAATGCCTTTCAGCGGAACTTTCGACGCGAAACTCGCCAAAGTGCACTTCCATCCAGTGCCGCGCCAGGCTTTCTTTCCATCTCAGCAATGAGACGCCGACAGCGCATCGATCTGAAACTCGTTTAAGATAGGCCGCGGCGGCGGGAAGATAGTAGTTCTCAGTATACTCGCGTACCGCACGATTGGCCGAGAATCGGGCGGTCAAGCGCGACATACTTGCACGCATTCGCACGACCCAGTCAGTGGAGATGCCGTTCTTGTCACGGTGGTAGAATTCCGGGATGACCTGCTGCTCGAGAATTTCGTACAACTCCTGCGCTTCGGCCGCGTCCCAGGCCGGATCCTCGCCATGCTCATTGCCGTCGCCCAAGGCCCAACCGACGTCCGGCGAATATGCCTCGGCCCACCACCCGTCGAGTTCCGACAGATTGAGACCACCGTTGACCAGCACCTTCATTCCGCTGGTTCCACTGGCCTCCCAAGGCCGCCGCGGCGTGTTAATCCAGACGTCAGCTCCCTGCACGAGCTGTTCGGCCAGCAATAAATCGTAGTCGCTGAGAAAGACGGCGCGGCGGCGCAGTTCGGGACGCTGAACGAAACGAACCCAAGCCTGCACCATCGCTTGGCCGGCTTCATCCTGCGGATGGGCTTTGCCGGCGATTACCAATTGAACGGGATGCTCCGGGTGGGTCAGGATACCAATCAATCGTTCGGGGTCGTGCAGCAGCAGATTCGGGCGCTTGTAGGTCGCAAACCGGCGTGCGAATCCGAGCGTCAGGGTGTTCGGATCGAATATGGCATGTGCGGCTTCCGTGTCCGCACCGCGAGTCGCAAGTTCGACTGCCAGGCGCTCGCGCACGAAGCGAACGAGTTCGAGCCGATTGCGTGTGCGAATTTCCCACAGAGCCTCGTCTGAGGCACAGTAGATATCGCCGCCGACGGTTTCCATCGCGCCGCGCCAACGCTCTCGCCCGCAGGCATCGGTCCATAAGGCATCCGCCGCCGCCGAGTCCCATGTAGGGGTGTGCACTCCGTTGGTAACATGCCCTACGGGCACCTCCGCCCCCGGCCAACGAGGAAAAAAAGGCCGGAAAATTCGCCGGCTTACGGTTCCGTGCAGGCGACTGACAGCGTTGACCGCGCCGCTTCCGCGGATAGCGAGATAGGCCATGTTGAATGGTTCTTGCTGATCATCAGGATGGAGGCGGCCCAAAGCGAGCAGACGGGGGAGATCAATGCCAAGTCGTTCTTCAGCGTATCGTGTGAGATAGTTACTTATGAGGCTCGGAGCAAAGCGATCGAACCCGGCTTCAACCGGGGTATGAGTCGTAAAGAGATTGCCGGGCCGGGTTGTGGCCAGTGCGAGGTCGAAGGACTGGCCGGTGCCCTCGATGAAGCTCCCCACCCGCTCCAGCACTGCAAAGGCGGTGTGCCCCTCGTTCAGATGGCAAACTTCCGGTTTGATGCCTAATGCGCGCAGTAGTCGCCAGCCACCGATCCCGAGCACCAGTTCCTGTGTCAATCGCAATTCGGGCCCGCCCCCGTAGAGTTCACTGGTGATACCGCGATAAGCCGGCGCGTTCGCGGGGTCGTTACTATCGAGCAGGTACAGTTTCAGCCGGCCGACCTGTGCCTGCCAGGCGCGCAGCCACAGTTTCCGACCGGGCAATTTGACGCTCAGCCTAAGCCACTCGCCATCCGTATCGCGGACCGGGGTCACTGGCATCTGACCGGGATCGTTGTATGGATACAAGGCATTTTGACCTCCATCGGGCCCGATGACCTGTCGAAAGTAGCCTTGCTGAAACAGAAGTCCGACGGCAACGAGAGGAACGCCAAGATCGGTGGCGGCCTTGAGCTGATCGCCGGCGACATTGCCCAGTCCTCCCGAGTAAATGGGAAGTGCTTCGCTGAGTCCAAACTCCATACTGAAGTATGCGGCGCAGCTCAGCGGCGAGTTGCTATGGGTCCGCTGAAACCACGCCGGGCTCTTCAGAGTTTGTCGCTGTCTTTCCACAAGTTCTTTTACTCGATCGCGGAACTCGGGATCGCCCTGAAGAGCGTTAAGTCTGGTCCGCGAGGCAGTCTGCAGAACGACCCACGGATTATGGGTAAGTGCCCAGAGCTCCGGCTCGATCCTGCTCCACAACAGATCGGCCGAATGGTTCCAGCAATTTCGCAGGTCCAGAGCCAACTCGACTAACGCTGCGAAATCTCCGGATTCTGGCTCCGGCAAAATGCTATTCAAGTTCGGCATTATCTTCACCCGTTATGGATTGTGGCACGCCGCGTTTCACGCACCGGTTCCGGTTGCCAGGTTTTGCTGCGCAAAGACCTTCGCAATCAGCGTCTGTGCTTCCTCTTGAATCTGGTGCAGATGCGTCTCGTCACGAAAGCTCTCGGCGTATATCTTGTACACATCTTCGGTGCCGGAAGGCCGCATCGCGCACCATCCGTTTTCAGTGATGATTTTCAGTCCACCGATCGGGCTTCCATTGCCGGGCGCAACCGCGAGCATCGCCTGGACCGCCTCTCCAGCCAGCACCCGAATCTGAATCTGCCGCGGTGAGATCCGGCTCAGGAGTTCCTTTTGCGTCGCAGTGGCGGGAACATCGATCCGTTCATAGACCGGCGCTCCGAGATCGCGCGTGATCTCGCGGTAAAGGTCGCCCGGGTCCCGGCCGGTGCGCGCCGTTATCTCGGCTGCGAGCAGACCAAGAACGATGCCGTCCTTGTCCGTGGTCCAGACGGTGCCGTCCATCCGCAGAAACGACGCGCCCGCGCTTTCCTCGCCGCCGAACCCGAGCGATCCGTCAAGCAGGCCGTCAACGAACCATTTGAACCCGACAGGCACTTCAAGCAAGCGCCGCCCATGTCGGGCGGTCACCCGATCGATGATGCCGCTGCTGACGACGGTCTTGCCAATCGCGGCGTCCCTTCTCCAATGGCTACGCTGCTGGATCAGATATGAGATAGCGACGGCGAGGTAGTGGTTGGGATTCATCAACCCGACGCTGCGGGTCACGATACCGTGGCGGTCATGGTCCGTGTCGTTGGCGAAAGCGATGTCGTAGCGGTCGCGCATCGATATGAGGCTGGCCATAGCGTAGGGCGATGAGCAGTCCATCCGGATCTTTCCATCCCAATCGACCGTCATGAAGCGAAAGGTGGGATCGACCGCGTCGTTCACAACCTCCGCCCCGATATCATAACGATCATTGATGGCGCCCCAATACTGCACACCGGCGCCGCCCAGCGGATCCACTCCGAGCTTGAGCTTCGCGTCGCGGATCGTGTTCATGTCCACGACGGCTCCAAGCTCGCCCGTGTACGCACCGATGTAGTCGTGATGATGCGTCGTATGCGCTTTTGCAGCGCGCTCCAGGGGAATGCGCTTAAGGCCGCGCAGATCGTCAGTGAGCAAACGGTTGGCCTCTCGTTGAATCCATGCGGTGACGAACGTGCTAGCGGGGCCGCCGTGCGGAGGATTGTACTTGAAGCCGCCGTCACGAGGCGGGTTGTGCGACGGTGTGATCACGATGCCATCCGCAAGACCAGTCGTGCGGCCGCGGTTGTAGTTGAGTATTGCGTGGGACACGGCAGGCGTCGGCGTGTA
>JBOHWJ010000466.1:0-4760 GCA_050736495.1 Binataceae bacterium (SeqCode)
AAGATCATCACCTGCTTTCCCTCCGGGATGCCGATGCCCGTATCGCGCACGGAGAAATGCAGCCAACAAGAAGATTTCACCGCAGAGGACGCAGAGGCCACAGAGGAGGAAGAAGAAAAAGAAGTAGGTGACTCAGAAGATGAAAGCGTGTCTGCTTCTTTTCTCATTTGCTTTTCTCTTTCTTCCTCTGCGCTCTCTGCGTCCTCTGCGGTGAAATCCTTAGCACTCACGCCTACTACTACTTCGCCACGTTCGGTGAACTTGATGGCGTTGCCGACCAGATTGATGAGGATCTGGCGCAGCCGCAGCGGATCGCCGAGCAGATTGAGCGGCACGTCCGCCATGATACGGCCGGCCAGTTCGATTCCCTTCTCGTGCGCGCGGATGCCCAGAGTCTCCAGCACCCTGTCGACCACGCAGTCGAGGTCGAACGGCGTGCTCTCCAGGTTGAGCCGTCCACTCTCGACTTTGGCGAGATCGAGGATGCCGTTGATGAGGCCGAGCAGTGCGTTGCCATTGGTGCGCATGGTGTTGAGGTAACGGCGCTGCTGAAAACTCAGTGGTGATTCCCACAACAGGTCCGCCATACCGAGAACCGCGTTCATCGGCGTGCGAATCTCATGGGACGTGCTGGAAAGAAATTCGGACTTGGCCTCGGATGCGGCAAGCGCGGCCTCGCGCGCCGCGATCTGCTCGGCTTCAATCTTCTTGCGGCGCGTGATGTCACGCGTGATCGAGACCACGCACGGTTCGCCGTCGAGCTCGACGATGTTGGCGGAAAGCAGGAAAGGCCGCTCGGTGCCGTCGCGGTCGCGCAGCATTACCTCCTTGTCGTGCCGGGCGCCGCTTTGCCGTAGCTGCCGGGCGAACTTGCGGCGCTCGTCGATATTCACCCAGACGTTGAGCGCGGCGACGGTCGCTCCGACCACTTCCGCTTTGCGATAGCCGGTGATCTCCTCGAAGGCCCGATTGACGTCGATGTAAACGCCGTCGGCAACGCGAGTGATCGCGACCGCGTCGAGGCTCGCATCGAAAATCTCGCGCAGCTTGGTTTCGCTCTCCGCCATCCGTTTGCGCGCGCCCTCACGCTCGCGGTCGAAGAGCTTGCGCTTGGCCATCTCGGCCAGCAGCCGTTCGTGGCTGGCGCCGAGCGCGTTCATTCGTGCCGACAGCTCGACGCGGTAACGCTCACCGAGCAAGCTGCTGAAATGCGCGACCCCGGCCATCGCGAAAAGCGCCGTCCACCGGCAGATCATGTCCATCCCCGCCGGCGAAGCCCACAAGCTGTCGGCCAGCACCGCGAGCAGGCCGCATAACGTAAGCAGGGCTTGCCAACCCGCATTCCACGGCATCAGGGCGGCGGCTCCCAGCACGACCAGCATCACCATGATGAAGATCGGTTCGCTCGTCGAATTGATGAGCCCCACTTCGGCGGTCGCGGCGAAGACGACGACGCAGAGCGCAATCGTGAGCCAATGCCAATTGCGGTCGAACCACGCTGCCCCGATTAGGCTGAAAAAGACCGTACCGGATGCGATGGCGGCCAGATGGAGCCACAGCGTGGCCGAGCGCCACGAGTCGATCAGCGGCAGGTCAACGGCGAGGTAAACGGCGAGGAAAAACACCAGCAGCATCGCCGCCACCCGGATGTAGCGGGACGCCCATGTGCGGCTGGTCAGTTCGTTGCCGACCGTGGAGTACGGCGCACGGGTGGCGTGCTCCGTCGATGGTGTGCCGCTCGGTGCCAACTCGTTGGCTTCAATTGCCTGCCGCGGCTGCTCGCGCGAAATTGAATGGTTCTCGGCGGAATTTTTACCGGAGGCTCTGAGCGCCGCCGCTCCTTGGCCCCGCTCCGGCGTCTCCTGCCTCATGCCGAATGCCTCAAAGACAAACGCGCAATTTCCGCCATCCAATGCCTCTTTATCGTCTGCCCGGATAGCAAGCCGGCAATGAAAGCGACAGGGCTGCCGGCCGGACGCCAAAGATGAGTCGCGGAAACATTCTGAACCTGACGAGACTCTCCTCGGTCAGCATTGATGATAGCAACCCACCGGAGCAAGAGCAGTGCCTTTCCTTGCACTCAGAATCGGTTAGTCGGGGCGAAAGGTGCTCGATCAGGCTGGTTTTTTGCCTGACCAGGACAGCCCTGCCATGAAATTTGCAGTGCCGCCAGGAATGAGACGTCCTTGGTCTGATTCTGTTACAGCGCGCTCAAACCGGCCGCCTGTAACCGCGTCGTATCGCGGCCTCGAACGTTTCGGCAATACGCCGGTCAAATGCGCGGTTGGAATTGCTTTAATTCGCTGAACGTTTGTGCGGGCGTAAATGGACTGGTGGTATGGGCTACAAACGGATTGCCCACGCGGTTCGCGATGCGATGTTCAGCGTGGCGCCGGATCGGAGGGTAATTCGGCGGGCTGCGCCTGGTTGCGGCCGGCCGCGCTTTCAGGCAGATGCCCGGATTGATCCTTGAGGCCGCCGACGACCGTGGCCGTAATGGTCGCTATCAACATGCCCTGTTGGTAGCGCGGCCCGCCGACTATCAGAACCCCGTGATCCATCAGTTTCAGATCGGTCGTCATGATCGGCCGTGGTCCTTGAAACAGCATCAATTCCATCGTGATCATATTGCCGTCGACCGAGCGCGGTGCGACATGCAGGATGCGGCCGCCCGGCAGCGTGAACGATAGCATCCGCCCGCATGCCGCCTCCTGCTCCTGGTGACGAACCAGTCTGTAGGTGGTGTAGTCGAACAGCGCCTTCAGACGCTCGCCCATGGTGGAGGCCAGCCGCGCATCCATACCCTGATGGGTGTCGGCCGCCAGCACCGAGTCGACTCGAACTTTGATCGTGTGCGGAGTCCTGCTCTGCGCCACCGCCGGCGGAGCTCCGAACGCGCAAATCGCGACGAGCCCGACGAGAAGGCCTAACGTGCTACGCCGATGCATGATTTAGGGCTGCTGGTCCGGTACCCAAATCACCGTCGTGTCAGTGCGGGGCTCGCTCCATACCGCCACCGACGGACTATCTGTCTCCAGTCGCGAGATGATCGCCTTGGAGTCGCTTGCGACGTCGTCGGCGAGCGCGCCTGGCGTATCCTCGCTTGCCGGCGCGATCATCGCGCTGCCTGGCTGGCCGGCCCTATTGTTGTTGCTCGCGACGGCCATCGCGGGAGCCGTGGCTTGATGGCCTTGAGCAATTACGGCGCTTACCGGCGGGGAATTCTGACTGGCGAGATTACGGGCGTAAGGCATGACCAAGGCGATAGTGACCACCGCCGCCACGGCCGCCACCATAGCCACCCCGACGGCCGCGCCGAAACGCTCGCCGAAGCGGTCGAAATAGCCGGCGACACGTGTATGCAGCGGTATCCGGATGCGCGCGATTCGCGCTTGCACGGCTTCGGCGAATCCGTCGAGCACGGGTTCGGCCGCGCCCTCTCGCAGCAGCAATCCAATTGAACGGTAATCTTGGAGAGCGGCTTCGCAGGCGGCGCAACCGGCGAGATGGCGTGCGACTTCCTGCATCTCATGCGGTGCGAGTTCGCCGTCTTCGAAGGGTCCCAGAAGGACTATCGTTTCTTCGCAGTCAATCATCCCGCTTTCAGCCTTCGCCCAGATCCTTGAGGATCCCGCGCAAGCGGCTGCGCGCGTAGTGTAACCGGCTCATCACTGTCCCGCGGGGACATTGTAGTACCTCGCTGATCTCGTCATAGGACAGTCCTTCCACTTCCCGTAGCAGTATCACGGCGCGATGTTCCGGCGTCAACTCCCCCAATGCTTCGTTGATGCGCTGGTGGAGTTCGCCGCGCGCGGTTTCGTTGAACGAATCACCGCTATTGCTCGGTATACGCCGCAGTTCAATGTCAGCCTCTTCGCCACGCAATACGGTGTGGCGTCCCGCGCGGCGGCGGAAGTCAATCGCCAGGTTGGCGGCGATCCGGTACAGCCAGGTCGAAAAACTCGAGCGCGATTCAAACTTGGCAAGGTTCTCGTATGCCCGTACGAAAGTCTCCTGTGCCAGTTCAATCGCGTCGTCCTGATTATGCACCACCGCGAGTGCGACCCGCACCACCCGCCGCTGGTATCGTTCGACCAAAGCGCCGAAGGCGACCGGGTCACGCTCCCTGGCCCGCTGGATGAGCTCGGTCTCGTCAGGTTCTGGGCGCGGTGCTTTTCTCAATACGGTTAGACGCAGGCAGGGCGAGGAAATTCATGCCCGTTAACGCCCTTAGGCGTGGCTTTCAAGCTCGGCCCAGTTCGGTCCCCACTTTAGTTCGACCCGCAGCGGCACGCGCAATACCGCAACTCCTTCCATCGCGCCGCGGACCAGCTCCGAGGTTATGTTCAGGCTGTCTTTATGGACCTCTGTGAGCAATTCGTCATGAACTTGCAGCACCATCCGCGCCCGCAGTTCACGCTCCCGCAGCATCCCGTATAGGCGTACCATTGCCAGCTTTATCAGATCGGCCGCGGTTCCCTGGATAGGCGTGTTGATCGCTATTCGTTCAGCCTGCGCGCGTGCGCCACCATCCGGTCCGTTGAGCTCCGGCAAGTAACGCCGCCGTCCGTACATGGTCGTTACGTAGCCGCGCTCGCGTGCCACTCGCAGAGTTTCGTCGAGATAGCTGCGTACGCCCGGCAGGCGCTCGAAGTACTTCCTGATGTACTCCGAGGCCGCGGACTGCGAAATGCCGAGCTCGCCTGCCAACCGCGACGGCCCCATTCCATAGATGATGCCGAAATTGATGACCTTGGCAA
>JBOHWJ010000467.1:0-4887 GCA_050736495.1 Binataceae bacterium (SeqCode)
CTGGAGGCCGACCTGGTGGTCGGCGCGGACGGGGTGCACTCGCGGGTGCGCGAGGCGCTGGGCCTGACCGGCAAGATCGTGAACCTCAGGGACGGGTGCGGTCGGCACCTGATCCCGCGCACGGCCGATGATCCGGTGAACATCGCGATGGAGCAGTGGAACGGCGGCCGGCGGATCGGGGTGGTGCCTTCGTCGCCGGAGTGGACCTACATCTTCCTCTGCGGGCCGGAAAGCGACCTCGGCTGCACCCAGCAGCAGCCGTTCAACCGGGAGACCTGGATCAGGTCGTTCCCGCACTTTCGCTCTCAGCTCGAGCGCATCCCCGACATGCCGGAGGGGCGCTGGGCGGCCTTCTATGATGTGACGACCCTGGGCTGGTACCGCGGGCGGGCCGCGTGCGCGCGTTCGATCACGGCATCGGCTTCATCGCGCAGTCTGGGATCCGCCAGATGACAGTGCGAATCGATTAACGCTAATGGCATTCAGGATTGCGCGGACTTTTCGATACGCGGGAAGAGCGCAACCGGCACTTTGACCTTGTGGCCCGGCTTAAGACCCTGTCCATAGGGCCCGTGCGCCGCCTCCGCGTCGATTCCAAGCAGGTCGAAGAGCTTGCCCGCCGTCACCGGCATGAACGGCTCGAGCACACCGGCGATGACCCTCAACGCCTCAAGCAGGTTGGCAAGGATTCGGCCGACGCGCGGCAGATTCGCCGCGTCTTTGGCAAGCGTGAACGGCGCGGTCGCAGCGACGTATTTGTTGGCAACGTCGAGCGCCTGCCATATTGCTTCGAGCGCGCGATTCAGCGCAAGTTCGTCGACCATCGCACCGACGCGCTCCGGCAGGCCGGTGAAGGCGGCGGCGAGCGAACTGTCGCGCTCGTTTTCGCCCTCCCCGGATGACGGCGCTTGCGTCAGGACGCCGCCGAGGTAGCGCTGCGCCATCGTAAGGACGCGGCTGGCAAAATTACCCAGGTCGTTGGCGAGATCGGCGTTGTAGCGCTCGGTTAGCCGCTCCTCGGAGAAATCACCGTCGAGGCCATAGACCACTTCGCGCATCACAAAGTAGCGCAGCACGTCGGGGCCGAACGCCTTTTCATAGGTGACCGGATCGCGGACGTTGCCCGAACTTTTCGACATGCGCGCGCCACCGAAATTAAGCCATCCATGGACGTTCAGATGGCGGAATAGCGGCAATCCCGCCGCCAGCAAAATCGGCGGCCAATAGACCGCGTGCGTTTTCAGAATGTCCTTGCCGATGAAATGCTGGGTGTGAGGCCAATGGTCGCGGACGAATTTATCCAAGCCTATCGCGGTGGCGGGCACGCTGACGTAGGCCCAAAAGGCGTCGTACCATACGTAGGTGACGTAGCCCCGGTCAAACGGCAGTTCGATACCCCAATCCAGCCGCGCCTTCGGCCGCGAAATGCACAGATCGCTTAGCGGTTCGGCGAGCATGTTGAGCGCTTCGTTGCGGTAACGCTCGGGTCTGATAAAACCGGGATTGGCGAGAATATGCTGACGCACCCGCTCGCGGTATTTCTCAATTTTGAGAAAGTAATTGCCCTCGCTGATTAGCTCCACCGGCTTGTTGTGCGTCGGACAAAGATTGCCGGGAAGCAATTCCTTTTCGGTGTAGAAGCGCTCGCAATCAACGCAGTAGAGTCCCTCGTAATTGCGAAAATAGATGTCCCCGCGCTCATGCGTCCGCGTGAGCATCTCTTGCACGAACTTCTCGTGCACCGGGTCCGTCGTACGCACCCAGTAGTCGAGATCGACGTTGAGGCCGACAAAGGCTTCATGGAAAAGCGCGCTCATCTTGTCGGTGTAGACCTTGGGCGCAAGTCCCTGGGCAAGGGCGGCGCGGCGAATTTTGTCGCCATGTTCGTCGGTACCGCTCAGGAAGGTCACCCGATCGCGCCCGAGTTTGCGCCGCTGCCAGCGCGCGAATACGTCCGCCGCCAGCGCCTCGTAGGCGCTGCCCACATGTGGCGTGCCATTGCAGTAGAAGATCGCGGTGGTGATATGGATACGCTCGGTCATCGCAACGTCATCGGCAACGTCATCTAGATTTCACCGCCGGTATAAGTTCGACGGCGCGCGTGGATGGCTATTGGCCTTCGGGCGCGCGTGCGACGACCAGATCTTCCATCGTTGCCTCGACCACGCCGCCGTCCTCTTCGCGCTGAATCAGCACGGTCTGCTTGAGAATATTCTGCCGCACCACCTTGCCGTTGCCCTTTACCGACTCGACCCATTTGCCGGCGGCGGGAAGATTGCGTTTGAGTTCGACGTAGGTCGCGTACTCGTAACGCAGGCAGCATTTGAGCCGCCCGCACATTCCGGCCAGACGCGACGGATTGAGGGCAAGCCCCTGGTCGCGCGCCATCTTGACCGTCACCGCCTCGAAGTCACGCAGCCATGACGAGCAGCACAATTCGCGTCCGCATGGCCCCAGCCCGCCGGTGACCTTGGTCTCGTCGCGCGCACCAATCTGCTTCATCTCGACCCGCACGCGCAGCGTATTGGCGAGATCGCGCACGATTTCGCGAAAATCGACGCGGTTTTCCGCGGTAAAGTAGAAGATAGCCTTGCGGCCATCATAGGTGTAATCGACCTTGATCAGCTTCATCGCAAGCCCGCGCTCGCGAATACGGTCAACGCACAAGCGCTGCGCGGTGGTTTCGCGGCTGAGCGTATCTTCCTCGATGCGGAGGTCGCGATCGTCGGCCAGCCGCAGCACTGGTTTGATCGTGTTCAAATCGAGCGTGCGCGCAGCCTCATGCGGTTCGATTTCGATAGTGCCGATACGGGTGCCCGCTTCGCTTTCGACTAGTACGCGGTCGCCGCGTTTGAGGCCGAGCGCGCCCGCCCGGTAATTGTGCAGATGGCCGGTGGACTGCAGGCTCACGGCGACAATTTTCGCCACGTCGTCGTTGTATTCAAAGGAATCAATATCGCCGGCCACTATTCACCTCTGAAACGCCTCGGCCGCTATCATCCACCATTGCTCGGCCTGCAACCGCGGATTCGCCATCGCGTCGACGGCGACGGCGGCCCTGAGGGCGGCCTCGAGCAGATTGGTGAGGGTTACAACGTCATATCGGTTGGCCAGTTCGGCCATCGCGGTGGCGCTTTCCGGCGATGGCGCGGTCAACTCGGCCCGCAACAGCTTAAAACATATCATTTCTTCAAGCAGCCGCGCGATCAACTCGAAATTGTCCGAGGCCTGTTCGCGCGCCGCGAAGAACTCCTGCGCCAACACATGGATTTCGGCGAAGTCGAGCGACCGCGCACGGCTCAGCCCCGCCAGTAGCTCTTTTATCGGCGGTTCCTCGCCCGCCGCCAGCGCCAGCGCGCGGCCTAGACTCCCGCGCGCAAGTTGGGCCAGCGCATGCGCCCGTTCGACGCCGATACCGGCGCGCGCCGTCAATACCGCCGCGATATCCGCCACTTCGAGCGGTCCGAAATGCACCGGGCGCGTCCGCGAGCGGACCGTGTCGAGCAACGCGCGCTCACTCTCGGTGATGACGAAGACGAGCGTGGAGCCGGGCGGCTCTTCGAGGGTTTTCAGCAGCGCGTTTTGCGCCGGCAGGTTGAGCGTTTCCGCGTCGTCGATAAGCGCGACACGACGCGGTCCGCGCGCGGGCCGCACGCCAAGGTGCGCGATAAGGTCGCGCACCTGCTCGATGAGCACATCAGTGCGGTTGGCCTGGCGGGCCACGCTGATGAAGTCGGGATGAACTCCGAGCGCCACCTGAACGCACGCCGCACAACAGTCGCATCGCGGCGCCGCCGCCGCGCCCGCGCGCGCCGACCGTCCGGTAGTGTTGGCGGCTATTCGCGTCGGGCAATTCTCAGGGCGGCAGCAGAACTCCGAACCGGGCGCCCGTTCGCACAAAAGCTCGTGCGCGAGACCTTGCGCCACCAGCGCCTTGCCGACCCCACGCGGCCCATAGAAGAGATAAGCGTGCGAGGGACGGCGCGTCAGTTCGCTCTCCAGCGCCGCGATGAGTGCGTGATGGCCGGCGAGACCGCTCAGAGGCATCGGCGCGTCACCTGTTCGTTGACGATACGCAGGATTTTGGCGCTCACGCCCGCGAGATCATGCGAAGAATCGATTACCGTCACGCGCTCCGGTTCGGCACGCGCGATAGTGAGAAAGCCCTCGCGCACCTTGCGATGAAATTCGACCTGCTCGCCCTCGAAGCGGTCCGGGCTGCGCACACCGCCGCGAACGCGCGCCCGGGTGCGCGCAAGGCCGGTCTCGACCGGACAATCGAGCACAACCGTCAAGTCGGGGCGCATCCCATCGCTGGCAAGGCGGTTAAACTCTTCGAGCAGCTTCAGCTCAAAGCCACGGCCATGGCCTTGGTAGGCGACGGTCGAGTCGGAATAGCGGTCCGAGATGACGATTTCGCCCGCCGCCAGCGCCGGTCTGAGCTTTTCGCGCACATGCTGCGCGCGGTCGGCGAGCACCAGCAACAGCTCGGCGACGACGTCTAGCGAGACCGCTGGGTCGAGGAAAATGGCACGAATCGTTTCGCCAGCGCGAGTGCCGCCCGGCTCATGAGTCACCATGACGCGCCGACCGGCCTTGCGCAGCGCATCGGCGAGAATCGCCGCCTGTGTGGTCTTGCCGGAACCCTCAACGCCTTCGAGCGTTATAAATAGGCCTGAAGCCATCAGTGCGAAAGATACCAGTGGGCTAGTTGCGGCTGAAAGAGTGCGAAGATGGCGCCGGCCAATGCCAGGAACGGACCGAACGGGACCTCGGTATGCAGCAGGTCCGGCTTCACCTGAATCTCGTCAGTCGCGGAGTCGTTACGGCGGCCCGTCACCTCCGCGATCGCCTCGGGGATTTCCTCTTCGGGCGGCACGGAGGTAC
>JBOHWJ010000468.1:0-10318 GCA_050736495.1 Binataceae bacterium (SeqCode)
TCTGAGCTCGCCCGACGGTATTGACGATTGCAATTGAGCGCCGCTGATGATTCCGCACGACCACTTCGGCGCTCAGCGGTTGAGACTCTGTGACCAGCGTGCGACGAACGGATGTGACGCTCGGTAGTGAATCAATCATTTGTCGCATCGCGTCTTCACCGTCCGGCACCGGAACCGCATCGAGCACCGAGCACAGCATCTGTTCTAGCGGCGCCGTTGCCGTGGCCGTCATCCAGACGGATTGGCATAGACCTTTGAATAGCCTCAGCGCCGCGACCCCAGTCAGGAATGCCTTTTCCGGCGGCATCAGGTGGAACTCGTCGAAGACCACCAACGCCCCAGCGATTGCCGCAGCATTGACATTGTGACGACGATCGGAGAGGCCATACGGGCTGCACAACAGACCACTTAGGACTTGATCGTAAGTCGTGACGATAATGCGGCCGCGATCGAAGAATTCGTCGTCGGGCTGCTCGCCGGTTTGCAGCGTGACGAACGGATGCGTGGTTTCACGCCTGCCTTCGGTCACCGCATCAACCGGCTTGCCGAGTTTTCCTGCGGCACAGCGGGCCTCGCGGTAGATTCCATTAGCGAGCGTACGCAGCGGAAGCGCATAGATGAGGCGAGCAGGCGGTGCATTCCACCCGTCGCAGAAAAACGGTGCAAGAACGGCCCAAGTTTTTCCCGCACCCGTCGGTGCGCGAACAACGAGGTTGCGGCCTTCGAAGAGGAGCCGCGCAACCCGCTTCTGGTAGTCGTAGGGCGGATAACCGGTGAGTGCCTGGAAGGACGCCGCGTAGTTTTCGTCAGAGAGCTCCGTAGGCCAAATACCTCCCCAATCCAAAAGTGGTGCCGTGGCCGACGTGGATGTGTTGGCCGAATTGAAGACAGGGCCAGTGCGGAGTGAGGTCGCCCTCGTAAGTCGCGGTGCCGACCAGGCCGTCCCATTGCATTTTCTTGTCCTGGCGGCTCGAATAGCGCGACCAACTGACCCATCGCGTGTCATTGCGGATTAGGCGAATCTCATGCGCCTGATCGATCATGCGTTTGAAATCCACGTCGAGCGGACCGCCACAATGAAAACGCGCCATCGAGGACAGCCGGCCCAACAGGCGCCTGAACACGATGTGAAACTCGGGCACGCGCGCCCACGACCCTTCGTGCTTGAGCCGCGTCTGCGTGAGGAACTCGATCGTTACCGGACCCGGCGGGCATGACTCGCGCGCGCAGTCCTCCAAGGTCAGCGGCGAACCGGCTCCACGTACGACGTTATCGCGAGCCTCATAGACGATACGCGCCGAGTTGTTCCGCGGATCGATCGCTTCGATGCGCGCAAGCTCAATCGCCCGTCGTCCGCGCCCTATACGATCCATCTCACGCAGCGCGACGACGAAATGCGGGAAGAATTCCTGAGCGCGTCCGATCAATACCAGCCCGAAGGACAACTCCTGCCCGGACTCATAAACGAGCCGCGAAACGCGCTCTTCAGGTAAGAGCTTCCATTCGGATGCGATCACGAATGGGCGAGGAATCTCTTCATGGGTCCGGAGCGCATCGGAACCCGGCGGCGGCGATGACTCGAAAATCAGATGATAGGGACATTGGGAGGGAATCGGGCATGGCTCATCGATTCGCGACGGGCACGCCAGCGTGCGAAAGGCGCGTCCGAAGGCGCCACGCAAGGTCGATCCGAGATACTCGGGAAGGTCCAGCCGCTGAGCAGCGGTGAAAGTGACGCGATAGCAGCTCGCCGAGAGCGACTGGACGACCTTGCCCATCTCAAGCGAATTTCCGTTTTCCGCTAGCAACAACGCCTCCCGTAGACTCTAATAACGATGAAGTTTAGGATCATAAATATGCTAAACACAAGCAAGCCAAGATGTGTTAGCGTTATTGTTAGAACATCATCGTAAAAATGTAGTGAATGGCCTGGTTCGGCATTGGGGAAGCGTAAATCAAGCCGGGCCCCGCGCAACCCCGTTCAGAAAAGGGACCTCGAACGCCGTCACTCCGAGCGTGGATGCTGTAGTGCCACCCAATTCCAGGTGGCGCACAACCGATCGGGAGATTAGGGGATGACGGTGGCCTACATTTATAAACAGGACTCGCGCGTGACTGCGATGGCCTACCGCGCGGTCGGACGCGCGAGTGTTGGGATTTCGACCTTTCAACGTCATATAGCGCTGGCTGGCGAGAACGATATGCACATCCCGGAAACAGCGCTCAAGCGGGCTCGATTCATAGATGGCGGTCGCACCCTCAGCAGTGTAAGTCCCCACGACACTCTTCCTCGCGATCGAACTGTGCAAGGCTGACCTGACGCTACGGTACTTCACCACCTTGACGGATTTGGGCACCCCCCCAGGACATTACACTCCAAGAACGCGCATCGCGTCCTTTTATCCCGCCGATGAAGCAATCGCGATCGCGACGGCTTCGGCGGGCCGGGGAATGATTTGGGCGCGTTGCTGGCGACAACATGCACGTATCAACGCATGCGCCGTTTTGGCCCGAACGCGGCCGCGGCGAATTTTCCGGCGCGCTCGACAGCCGGTGATTGGCCGCATCGAAAACGGCGCCCTCGAACTCGATATGCGCACGATTGAAGAGTTCGCCATGCTCGCCATCGAACTCGCCCTGCCGACCATATAGTTACGCCTCTCTGTCGATCGAAAACCCAGCCGCGCTCGCGATCCAAAGTCAGCTCAGCGAGATGGTTGCGTGCTTGCCTTTTGGGCAAACAATTCACTCCGTAGTCGTCAACGGCGATCCAGCAAAGGGAATTTTCATCTGCGAAGCGGATGCCGGCGGATGTCCGACGGGATTGTCATACGGGGGAACCAGTCTGGCCGCACCCGAATGGGCCGCCTTCGGCGCGCTGCTGAACCAGGGACAGGGCCAGAATCTCGGCTTTATCAATCCACTTATCTATCCGGACTCAAACACCAACGCGTTCCATTCCGCTGCGAGCATGAACAGCGATTTTGCCCACGTTGGCTTGGGATCACCTAACGTCGACGTGCTCCACGTCGCGCTCAGCTCAAGCACGGTCGGAGCGGTGAGCGCTTCGCAATCGCAAGTAGTGATCAGCGACACCGCGTTTCTGGCCAATCCGGTTCCAACCGACCCGACCACCACCTACGTCGTCGTGACGCTACGTGATGGTAACGGAAACACCGTCAGTGGCAAGACCGTCAAGCTCACCGCAAACAGCAACGCCAAGATTACACTGTCGAGCGCCGTTACTACCGTTGATAACGGCGCCGCAGTCTTCACCGTCACCGACGATCAACATGAAACGACCACTTTCACCGCAACCGACGCGACGGATGGAATCCAACTGACGCGGCAGCCCACCACCGACTTTCCGGTTCTGCCCGCGATTCTCGCAACACTCACCGCCGGACCATCACAGGTGACCGCCGACGGCGTCACGCCCGCGGATATCACCGTAACGCTAGCCGATTTCGCGGGGCATGCCACGCCCGGGAAGCTGGTTCAGCTCACGCAAACCGGGGGCAATGCCGTTATCAACGGGCCCAATCCGCCCGTCATCGACAGCAACGGCCAGATCGCGTTCACGGCGGTCGATTCCAACAACGAGACCATTACGTACGCGGCCGTCGATGTGACCGACGGCAATGTGCCGTTCCCCGCCACTGGCACGGTGACTTTGAGCAACGCGCCGGAGCCCGGATGCTCCAGTACGTTCGTTGCCGCTCCCGGCTTTATCGCTCGGAACTTCCGCGTCGGCATCGTATGCATCAGCGGATGTCCGGGCGCGTTCGGTGTGGCGTTTGACGGCAGTGGCGATCTGTTCGTGGCCGATCAGCCTACTGGCGATGTCTACAAGATTCCGCCGGGCGGCGGTGTGGCGAACGCCGCCACGCTGCTGACTCAAACCACGCTGCCGACCCTCGACGAACTCAAGGTCGACGCGAACGGCAACCTGCCGGGAGGAATCGGAAGCTTCGATTTGAGCGCCAGTTCCGTTACGCAA
The DNA here is from genome assembly GCA_050736495.1 of Binataceae bacterium (SeqCode). GTDB lineage: Bacteria > Desulfobacterota > Binatia > Binatales > Binataceae > JBOHWJ01. Next base: position 4,001 of record JBOHWJ010000468.1, read on the forward strand.
AGCGGCACGATGGTGACCAATAACGGCCAAGCCGTGGCGATGGTCATCGGGCCCGATGGCTGCCTCTATGCCGCTTGCGGCGTGGCGGTCTTCAGAATCACCGACAGCACCGGCGCATGCACTTACACGGCGGCGAATCCGACGCCTTCGTTGTATCTTTCGCCGATCGGCATTTCGCCGAATCCCGCCCAGGGTAGTTCGCAAAGCTTCACCGTCAGCATGCACAATGCGAGCGAGCCCGATGGGCCGCCGGTTCGGCTCAGCGTCAGCGGCGCCAACGCATTCTGCAGGCCAACACGGTGAGCGGCGTCGCATCGTTCAGTCATACGGGCGCCCATCAGGGGGTGGATACGCTCACTGCTTCCGCAACACCTTGGCCGCGGTCGCCGCCGCCGCGATCGACGCGCCGCGCACTGGCGGCGGCGCGATCACCAAGTGCGCGAGCCGGCGAGCGATGGAAATATACGAGCGGATGGCGGACACATAAATCGCTGGGTCGTTGTGCGTAAAACCTTCGGCGATTGGCGGCGTGCCACGTTCGATTGCCCTAAGGCCTCATGGGTCATCCGAACCGGGGTCGCATGCTTCATTCCCACTCACTCCGGACAATCAGGTATAGATGGCGGATATAGATCCAACACCGATAATAGCGGGTCCGCGCATTGGAAAAACCCGCCGTATGCATGGTGACGGGCGGGTGACGGATCACGCGGACTGGAGGCAACGCGCATGCACCGCGAAGATACTCTGGGCGGCTGGGGCGACAAGGGCAAGGCGGCTTATTTTTTCGAGCAAGCCGATATCGTCATTCCGAAGCGGCGCGAGCAGATTGCGCTGCTCGCCGAACTGTTGCCATGGCCTACGGACGAAGCGCTCGCGGTGCTGGATCTGGGGGCGGGATTCGGCGCCGTTACCGAAGAGATCCTCGGGCGCTATCCGCATGCGACGGTCACCTGCGTTGACGGTTCGGCTGAAATGATGGCGCTCGGGCGTGCGCGGCTCGGCAAGTACGGTGAGCGGGTGCGCCTTAGGCATGGAGACCTCGCTGAAGCCGGATGGCGTGCGGACATTGGCGCCGGTTTCCACGCTGCGGTGTCGGCACTGGCGATTCATCATGTCAGCGACGAGCGCAAGCGCGCGCTATGCCGGGAGGTTTTCGCCATGCTCGTGCCGGGTGGAATTTTCCTCAACAACGACCCGGTGACGATACCGGCGGCGCTCAAGGATCGTTTCGAGGCGCTGCTGTATCGGCAAATCCAGGAGCAAGAGCGCACGCTGCGGGGACGTGCGCGGCCGATCGAGGAAATTCGGACCGAAATGAACGCAGGGCTGCGCTCGGACGGACATCACAGCCCGATAGCGCCACTCGCCGCGCAACTTGAATGGCTCGCCGAGGCCGGCTTCGAGTCGGTGGATTGCTATTGGCGATTTCTCAACCTTGCGATCGTCGGCGGCGTAAAGCCTTCCGCGGCGTAAGGTTAAGGACGCGGGCAGCGCAACGATTGGAGCAGCCGATGGCGCAGGAAATCGACATCAAAGACCTCGACCTCGCGGGCATAATCCGCCCCAACGACGGCATTATATGGGGCCAGGGATCGGGCGAGCCACTGCCACTAATGGAGGCGCTGGCCGCACAGCGCCATCGTATCGGCCCAGTCAGCGCATTCGCGGGCGGCGTCTCTTATGCGAACGTTTTCACGCCCGAGCACGCCGATACCATCAGGTTCACCGGTTTTGGCGCGATGGGCGGATGGATACGCGCACTCGCCCGCGTCAACGCGCTACAGATTATTCCATGCCACTTGTCGCAAATCCCGGACTATATCGCCAACGGCACGATTCATACCGACGTCGCGTTCGTGCAGGTAAGCGCGCCCAATCGCAAGGGCGAATACAGTTTCGGCGTATCCTGTGACTACGTGCAATTCGCTATCGCCAAGGCGCGCGTGGTGATCGCCGAGGTCAACGAACAGGCGCCATGGACCCATTGCGAGGGTGCGCTGAACGAAGAGCAATTCACCTACATGGTGCGCACGTCGCGGCCGCCGGTACAACGTCCGCCGCGTGAATTCGGTCCGGTCGAGAAGGCCATCGCGCGTAACGTCGGCCACTATATCGATGACGGTACCACTATCCAAATCGGCATAGGTGCGATTCCCGACGCCATCATGGCCGGGCTTGGCGACCGGCGCGACCTCGGCCTTCATTCGGGACTTCTCAGCGATCGTGTCGCAGATCTGATGGAGACCGGCGTGATGAACAACGCGCGCAAGCCCATCGACACCGGCATCGCGACCTGCGGCCAGTTGCTCGGAACCTGGCGGCTCTACAACTTCGCGCGCGAGAACCCGGCCATCCGCCTCTTCCCGACCACGCATACGCATCGCGCCCTCGTGCTGGCGCAACTGGGACGTTTCGTCGCGATCAATTCCGCGGTCGAGATCGATCTGACCGGGCAGATCAACGCCGAGACCGCGGGCGGGCGGAGCGTCGGCGGTGTCGGCGGCCAAGTTGACTTCGTACGCGGTGCGCAACTGGCGTCGGAAGGGCGCGCGGTTATCGCGCTACCTTCGACCGCGCGTGACGGCACCATCAGCCGCATCGTGTCGCGCCTCAGCGGTGCCATCACCACCGCGCGCAGCGACGCCGACATCATCGTGACCGAATACGGCGCGGCGGAACTCAAGGGCCAAACCATCGCGGAGCGGATGCGCCGGATGGCGGCGATAAGCCATCCGGACTTTCGCGCGGCGCTGGAGCGCGAAGCTCACGAAGCGCTTGGCCGCGGCGTCTGAAATATCAGGAGGCCGAGCCCTGAGCGGGACTTCTCAGCGGGATATTCTTGTTCTTGAGATCGGTCACCAGCTTGGCGTAGCCGTCCTTGTTTACGATGGCATTGAAGTCGCGGCGGTAGTTGCCCATCTGACTCACGTTGTCGATAAAGATATCGACGATTTTCCAGACGCCGTTTTCATGGTGCAGCGAATAGTCGACCTTGAGCGGCTGGTCGAGCATCGGCAGCTTGACCGTGCTATGCACTTCCGCGTAACCGGGCGACGTCGTGGTTGCACTGCCCATCACTGAATGGCTAACTGCCTCCACGGTGCTGTGCTGCAGTGTGCCGAGAAATGTGTCGATGACGTAATTGGTGAAGATCGGCACGAACGCCTTGCGTTGCGCTGGCGTAATCCTGCGCCACTGAATTCCCAGCGAGTCGCGCGCCATGAAGGCGAAGTCGAAGTGCTCCGCGGCGATCGCGTGCAATTGCCGCGTGCGTTCGGCATTTGGCAGTTTCTGGTTCTGGTACACTGTTGTGGCTTCGGCGAGAGTCGCTTTGACAACGGCGACGGGTGCGGCCGTGGCGGTGGCGGCCGGCGCGTGCGGCGCGCAAGTTATAATCAGCGCCAATGCGAGCACCGCGGCCGGTATCAAACGGGGCGATGCAAATCGCGAAGGGTTACAGGCTGAAGCGCGCGTTGTCATGGTCGATATCTATGGCATCTTTGTGGTTGTTGGTAGCGTCCGACGGCCGGTTGTTCGACTTTTGTCAGGGCGTCCGTGCGCAAACCGCGGCGATGAGCTATGATGGAACAGGGGTTAAGCTCATTCACGCAGCAAGCTGAATCACCGTCAATCACCGAATACGCGCGTCGCAGCCACGTCCAATTCTTCACATCTCGCAACGAGAAAGTTCCCTTACGCTGGGTTGCGGTTCGCGTTAGTGTTTTAATGACTATTCGGGCGCGGTAACGCGCCGGGGGTATAAATGGCCCTTGAACGAGAAAAACATATCGCCGAGCGGGCCCTGCTGACCTTAACTGAAAGTCAGCTCATGGATCTTTATCGGCGGATGGTCCTTATTCGCCACTTCGAGGACAAGGTCGCCGAGATGTACAGCCGCGGCAAAATTACCGGCTTCTGCCATCTCTACGCCGGCGAAGAGGCGGTTGCCGTTGGCGCCATTTCAGCGCTCTACGACAAGGACTACGTCCTCTCAACCTATCGCGAGCACGGCCATTGCCTGGCCAAGGGCGCATCGCCGCGCGCTGTTATGGCGGAGCTGTTCGGCAAATCCACCGGGCTCTCGCGCGGCCATGGCGGGTCGATGCATCTATTCGATCCGCATCTGCGCTTTATGGGCGGCTACGCGATTGTCGGCGGCGGTCTGCCGCTGGCGACTGGACTCGGACTTTCCATCGCTTACAAGCAGGAGCCCGAAGTGGTCTGCTGTTTCTTTGGTGACGGCGCGCTGCCGCAAGGCGCCTTTCACGAAAGCCTGAACCTGGCGTCGCTGTGGAAGCTCCCCGTCATCTTCATCTGCGAGAACAATTTTTACGGCATGGGCACGCTGGTACAGAACGCCATCTGCCAGGAGGAGCTCTACCGCTTCGCCGAGCCATACAAGATGCCAGGCGTGCGTGTTGACGGCATGGACGTGCTCGATGTTTACCGAGCGGTGACCGAGGCGGCGGCGCATGCGCGCGAGGGTGAAGGACCGTCGCTGATCGAGGCGGTGACCTACCGCTTCCGCGGTCATTCGATGTCCGACCCGGCCGAATATCGCTCCAAACGTGAAGAGCGCATCTGGCAGGAGCGCGACCCCATCAAGAACCTGCGGCGCAAACTGCTGAATGACGGACGCGCCGACGACACCCGCCTCCAGGCGATAGAGCAGGAGGTCGACGCGGTTATCGACGACGCCGTGAAATTCGCCGAAGAAAGCCCCGCGCCCTCCCTCGACGAGCTCGGCAAATACGTCTACGTCGACTGAAAAGAGGCGTCTCGATGGCCCAGATTACTTATCGTGAAGCATTGAACCAGGCGTTGCGCGAAGAACTCGAACGCGACGAGCGCGTCTTTATCATGGGCGAGGAAGTCGGCTATTTCGGCGGCGCCTTCAAGGTGACCGACGGCCTGCTGGCGCTTTTCGGTGAGAAGCGTGTGCGCGACACGCCCATCTCGGAGCTGACGATCGTGGGATCGGGAATCGGCGCCGCGTTGGGCGGGCTCAGGCCGATCGCCGAGTTGATGACGGTCAACTTCACCCTGCTGGCGATGGACCAGATCGTCAATCACGCGGCCAAGATTCATTACATGTTCGGCGGTAACGCGCGCGTGCCAATCGTAATCCGCGCGCCGCAGGGCGCCGGTCATCAGCTTGGCGCCCAGCACAGCCAAAGCCTGGAAGCGTATTTTCTGCATTGCCCGGGACTGCGCGTGGTGATTCCGGCGACGCCGGCCGACGCCAAGGGCCTGCTCAAAACCTGCGTGCGCCAGGACAATCCGGTAATCTTCCTCGAACATGAATCGCTCTACGGCGTCAAGGGCGAAGTGCCCGACGGCGAGCACCTGGTGCCGCTCGGCAAGGCCAACGTTCTGCGCGAAGGCAAGGACATCACGATCGTGTCGTACTCGAAATGCGTATACGACTCGCTGAGCGCCGCCGACGCGCTGGAAAACGAGGGCATCGACGCCGAAGTGATCGACCTGCGCACGCTCAATCCGCTCGATATCACCACCGTCATCAGTTCGGTGCGGAAGACCGGTAAGGCCGTGGTGGTTTACGAAGGCTGGCGCACCGGCGGCGCAGGCGCGGAAATCGCGGAGCAGATCCATGAGCAGGCGTTCGACCATCTGGACGCGCCGGTCGAGCGCATCGCCACGCTCGACACTCCGATGCCGTACAATGCGCGGCTGGAAAAGGCGGCACTGCCAAGCGCGGCCGATATCGTCAAGGTGGTTGAACGGCTGGCTTGAATTCGCATGCGCGCGGCCGCCTCACGGGACGGCGTGCGGCTGGTGGGGCCCGGGCGCAACGATTAATCGCCGTACGCGGCGGATAAGGCGCTCGACCGTCGTATCGAAAAGCGGCCGATCAGTAGTGTTCGCCAGAACCAACGGCGTCGGTTGGCGCCCGCGCGCGTGCTCAGACTCAGGCTGTGGAAGGCTTCGATAACGTGAATAACGAGTGTCAGAAAGAACAGTCCGGGCGCGATGAAACCGGCAAAAGAACCGGCCAGCGGCGGCGTAACTGCGACAAACGTGAGCGCCATCCAGTAGAAGCCGACCCTCAGCCAATCGCTCTCGGGTATTTCGGACATCATCCAACTCCCGCAAGTGGCGCGACTGCGGTTGCGCCGAGCGCGCGCCTGCCGCTTCGCGCCGCTTGCGTGCAAGATACGGAAAGGGTCATGCCATGAGCAACGAGATCACGATGCCCAAGCTCTCCGATACGATGGAAGAGGGCAAAATTCTGCGCTGGCTCAAGCATCCCGGCGACGAAATTCATCATGGCGACGCGATCGCTGAAGTCGAGAC